>DATMGW010000255.1:0-15682 GCA_035555295.1 Caldimonas sp. | reverse complement strand
CAGGCAACGCCTTCACCTGCTCGTCGCTGAGCGCCAGCGACGGCGGCGTGCGCGGCAACTTGAAGGTATCGATCGAGGCGTCGAACTCGCGTTCGGCCGGAAGATCGCCACCGGTGTCGATGCTGTCGAGTGCCTCGCCCTTGAAGAAGACGACGACGCGGCGCAGCTGCGGCTCGGCGCCCTGACGACGGATCGTGAATACGTAGTCCCAGCGATTCGCGTGGAAGGGATCGGCGAGGAGCGGCGAGCCGAGTACGTCGCGGACCTGGGCGCGCGTCAGCCCCGGCCTGACGAGCGCGGCCTGCTCGCGTGTGATGACGTTGCCCTGCACGATCTCGAGCCGGTACGGCGTCACCAGGCGGAGCAGGTTGTCGGACGATTGCAGCGACTGGCAGCCGGCCAGGGCGGCGAGGAGCAGGGTCGCGAGAGTCGCCTGCGCCGGGCCGGGGCGCCGCATGAAGAGGGGAGAAGACATCGGGGGCGACGGGGCGGCACCGCGGTGCCGGCCAAGCTCGTATGATGAAGCGATTCTATCGGCGCTCCGCGCGCACCCGACCTGCATGACCCAAGCCGACGACCTGAAGAGCAGCGGCCTGAAAGCGACCCTGCCGCGAATCAAGGTGCTCGAGGTCTTCCAGAAGACCAAGGAGCGCCACATGAGCGCGGAGGACGTCTTTCGCGCCTTGCTCGCCGAGCACGCGGACGTCGGCCTGGCGACGGTGTACCGCGTCCTCATGCAGTTCGAGCAGGCCGGCATCCTGTCGCGTAATCACTTCGAGACCGGCAAGGCAGTGTTCGAGCTGAACGAGGGCAAGCACCACGATCATCTCGTCTGCCTCGACTGCGGTCGCGTCGAGGAGTTCTTCGACGCCGAGATCGAGAAGCGCCAGCGCAGCGTCGCCCAGGCGCGCGGCTTCGAGCTGCAGGATCACGCGCTCGCGCTCTACGCGGCGTGCACGAAGAAGAACTGCGAGTTCAGGAACAAGCGCTGAGGGCCGCGGCGACGCCTTCCTACTCGGGCTTGCCCATCGCCTTGTGGTGGCGCTCGATGAACTCGCTGTACGTGTCGATGCCGCGCAATTGCAGGATCGTGTTGCGCACGGCAGCCTCGACGAGCACGGCGAGGTTGCGCCCGGCGTCGACGGCGATAACGGTCTTGCGCACCGGGACGTCGAGGATCTCCTCCTCGAGAGGCTCGTAGGGCAGTCGTTCGAACTCGCGGTCCATCGTCTCCTTGCGTACGAGGTGGACGATCAGCTTCAGGCGCATCTTCCTCCGCACCGCCGTCTCGCCGAAGATCGCCTTGATGTCGAGCAGGCCGATGCCGCGCACCTCGAGCAGGTTCATCAGCAGCTCGGGGCAGCGGCCCTCGAGGGCGGTCTGCGAGACGCGGTAGAGATCGACCGCATCGTCGGCGACGAGGCCGTGCCCGCGCGAGATCAGCTCGAGGCCGAGCTCGCTCTTGCCGAGGCCCGATTCGCCGGTGAGCAGCACGCCGAGGCCCAGGATGTCCATGAACACGCCGTGCCGGGTCGTGCGCTCGGCGAAGTGCTGGCTCAGGTAGCCGCGCACGACGTCGATGACATGCCCTGCCGATTCGGCAGTCACGAAGAGCGGGATGTCGGCGCGGTCGCACAGCGCGATGAGGCGATCGGGCGGCGTCTGATCGTCGGCGACGATGAGCACCGGCGGCTCCAGCGTGACGATGCGCGAGATGCGGCTCTCCACGACGTCGGCCGATTCGTGCCGGAGATAGGCGACCTCCCGCTTGCCGACGATCTGGACCCGGTTCGGATGGATGTAGTTCAGGTAGCCGACGAGGTCCGCCGACGAGCGTGCGTCGCGGACCGCGGCTTCGTCGAAATGGCGCTCCGGATGGGTGTGGCCGGCGATCCATTCCCAGTGCAGCGCCGGGCGAAACTCCTCGAACAGCGCTTCGGCGCTGATGACGGTCGGCTTCATCGCGACCTGGCGCCGGCCGCAACCGTTGCCGCGCCCCGAGGGCGCGGCGAGGTCTTCGCGGCGCCGCGAACGCGCAAGGCGCGAGGGTGTCGTCTCAAGCCACCGATCGCATCGGCTCCCACGCCGCGATCAGGCGATGCACGGTGGCGGCTTCGCTCTCCGTCTTCAGGCGCTCGCGCAGGTCGCGATCGGAGAGCATCTCGGCGATTTCGGAAAGGATTTCGAGATGGCGCTGCGTTGCCGCCTCGGGAACGAGCAGGAAGATGAGCAGGGCGACCGGCTCGTCGTCGGGCGCGTCGAAGGCGATCGGCTCGCGCACGCGCAGCACGGCGGCGAGCGGATTCTTCAGACCCTTGATGCGGCCGTGCGGAATCGCCACGCCGTGCCCGAGGCCGGTCGAGCCGAGCCGCTCGCGGGCGAACAGGTTGTCGGTGACGGTGGCGCGGGCGATCGCGTGCTGGTTCTCGAAGAGCAGCCCGGCGTGCTCGAATATGCGCTTCTTGCTCGTCGCGTCGACGTCGACCAGCACGTCACCGGCAGGCAGGATGGCAGCGAGACGATTCATGGAGCGGCTGGTGAGCGCCGTCGCGGCGCCCGGCAAAATGACTGGGCGATGAATTATGAAGCGCCCGCCCGCGTCGCGCTGCGCTTTTGCCGCACCCGCCGGGACGGAATCGACGCCGCCGCTGCGCCGCAGCAACACCGGCCAGGCGCCGCGCTCAGCTCAACGTCGCGTCGGTGCGTTTCGGCGACGCGTGGTGGTGCTCCTGGACCTTTCCCTTGTGGCGGGCGACTTGACGATCGAGCTTGTCCATCAGCTGGTCGATGGCGGCGTAGAGATCTTCGGACGCGCACTCGGCGAAGATGTCCTTCCCCTTGACGCGCAGCGTCACCTCGGCCTTTTGTCGCAGCTCCTTCTCGCTCAGCTTCTCGACGCAGAGCAGGACCGTGATGTCGACCACCTGATCGAAGTGGCGCGTCACGCGATCCAGCTTCGTGAGCACATACTCCCTCAGAGCGGGTGTCACGTCGAGATGATGACCGCTGATCGTCAGATTCATGAAGGGATCCTTTCGGGTGTGCGGCAGACACGGTAGCAGAGCCGTCGAAGCCTGCTTCAGGACGAGGGTTTGGATGTCGAGCAGGGCCAGTCTAGCGCTCGCGCCGCATCCGCCCGCGCGCCGTTCGAGCCGGAGACGGCGCGATGCGATAATTTCTTCACCGCATCTCCCTCTCGCCGTCCTTGGACATTTTCTTGCCCTGCTGACCGTTCGCATCGTCCGCGCGCGGTTCCTGATCGCGGAGCGCACATGCTGAACGTGTTCACGCTGGCCAGCGGCCGGCTCTTCCAGGAAGAGATCGAATCGCACGCGGCGCTCGCGCATGTGCAGCCGATCTGGGTTGACCTCGACGCGCCGACCGAAGAAGAAAAAGGCTGGATCGCCGAGCGCTTCGGCGTCACGATCCCGAGCGACGTCGTCGCCGACGACCTCGAGGAATCTGCCCGCTTCTACGAGGAAGACAACGGCGAGCTACACATCCGCTCCGACTTCCTCATCGACGACGGCGAGACGCCGCGTAACGTCCGCGTCGCCTTCATTCTGTTTCGCAACATCCTGTTCTCGGTGCACGCCGAGGACCTGCCGGTGTTTCGCCTGCTGCGCCTGCGCGCGCGGCGCATTCCCGCCCTGATCGGCGACGCCAAGGACGTGCTCCTCAAGCTCTACGACGCCGACGCGGAATACTCCGCCGACGCGCTCGAGGGCATCTACGACAGCCTCGAGGCGGTGAGCGCGCGGGTCCTGCGCCATGAGGTCAACGACCAAGCGGCGGGCGAGGCGCTCTCGGCGATCGCCAGGGAAGAAGACCTGAACGGACGCGTCCGCAGGAACGTCATGGACACGCGCCGCGCCGTCAGCTTCATGATGCGCAGCCGCCTCCTCGCCGCCGAGCAGTTCGAGGAGGCCAGGCAGATCCTGCGCGACATCGATTCGCTCGACAGCCACTCGACCTTTCTCTTCGACAAGATCAACTTCCTGATGAACGCGACGGTCGGCTTCATCAACATCAACCAGAACAAGATCATCAAGATCTTCTCGGTGGCGAGCGTCGCGCTGCTGCCGCCGACGCTGATCGCGAGCATCTACGGCATGAACTTCAAGGCCATGCCCGAGCTCGACTGGCAACTCGGCTACCCGTACGCGATCGCTCTCATGGTCGCTTCGGTCGCCGCGCCGTTCATCTATTTCCGCAGCAAGGGCTGGCTCCGCTAGGCGCCGGGCGGCGCCTTCGGCATCGTCCGTCGAGCGAGGGACGGCCGCTCCAGGGTGAACTGGACGACGCTGGTGTTCCCCGTCGCGAAGGCCGCTTCGCAATAGGCCAGGTAGAACTCCCAGATGCGCATGAAGCACGTGTCGAAGCCGAGCTTGCGGATGGCCGCTTCTTCGGCCAGGAAGCGTTCGCGCCAGCGACGCAAGGTCTCGGCGTAGTCGACTCCGAACTCGAACTCGCGCAGCACCGCGAGACCGGCGGCTTCGGCGGCGCTGCGGAACTCGCTGCGGCTCGGCAGCAAGCCGCCCGGGAAGATGTACTGCTGGATGAAATCGGTCGAGCGCACGTAGCGGTCGAACAGGTCATCGCGGATCGTGATGCTCTGGATGCAGGCCTTGCCGCCCGCCTTCAGGCGCGCGCGCAGCGCCGCGAAGAACGTCTCCCAGTATTCCCGGCCGACCGCCTCGAACATCTCGATCGAGGCGATCGCGTCGAACGGCGGATCGTCGATGTCGCGGTAGTCCTGCAAGCGCAGGTCGGCGGCGATGCCGGCGTTGGCCAGGCGCTTGCGTGCCCACTCGAGCTGCGCCGACGAGAGCGTCACCCCGGTCACGGCGGCGCCGAACTCGCGCGCCGCGAGCTCGGCGAGCGCGCCCCAGCCGCAACCGATCTCGAGGACGCGGTCGCCCGGTCCGACGTCGCATTCGACGAGGGCCCGGCGCGCCTTCGCCTGCTGCGCAGCGACCAGGTCTTGCGAGTGGCCGCCCTCGAACCAGGCGCCGCTGTAGCTCATCGTCGGGTCGAGCCACAGCCGGTAGAAGTCGTTGCCGAGGTCGTAGTGGGCGAGGATGTTCTTCTTCGAGCCGCGGCGCGAGTTGCGGCGCAGGAAATGGCGGGCGCGGTAGAGGAGCGATCCCCACCACGTCCCGTAGACGACCGACTCGACCTCGTCGCGATTCGTGGTGAAGACCTTCAGCAAGGTCGGCAGGTCGGGCGAAGTCCAGTCGCCCGCGATGTAGCTTTCGGCAAAGCCGATGTCGCCCAGCTTCAACGCCGCCGCGCAGACGTTCCAGTTGCGCAGCGAGATGGCGGCGCGCGGGCCGCTCGAGGCAGCGCTTCCGAAGTGCGTCATCGAGCCGTCGGGGAGGCGCACGTCGAGCGTGCCGTGATTCAGCTGGCCGAGCAAGGCGAAGACGGCGCGTGCCGCGGCCGGCGCCGAAGGGGAGAGGAAGGGCTCGGACGAGTGCGTGAGCGTGTTCATGAATCGGCGCGGCGTCGGCAAGCAGGCATGGGCATCAGCGGGTGACGAGCGATTGCGGCGGCTCGGGCTTGCCGAAGAACGGCACGCGCTTGACCCAGAGGCGCAGCGCTTGCCAGTGGATGCGGGCGACGACGCCGAGCGTCAGCAAGGGAAACGAGAAGAACGCGCCGCGCAGGCTCCGTCGCGACAACGGCTCGAGCACTCCCGACACGCTGGTCTGCAGGAGCACGCCGGCCGCGTCGTGATGGTCGATCCGCGCCACGGTTCTCGATCGCTCGGTACACACGGCGGCCGGTGCCGGATGCAGGCCGGTGCGCATGAAGCGGAAGCGGTAGTCGCCGGCGACCGTGCAGAACGGCGAGACGTGGAACGCCTTGGCCGCGCGCGTCTCGCGGCCGAAGGCGAGCTGCGGGCCGCGCAGCAGGTAGCAATGGCGCTCGCCGAAGGTGTTGTTGACTTCGACGACGACGGCGGCGAGCGAGGCGTCGGCGCGATGGCAGTACCAGAAGCTGACCGGCTTGAAGGTATGGCCGAGCACCCGCGGATAGCAATGCAGCCAGACCTCGCCCGTCGCGTCGGCGACGCCTTCTGCGTCGAGCAATTCCTCGAGCCAGGCGAGGCTGTCGGCGCGGCCGTCGCCGTGATCGGCGTCGTGGAAGCTGATGAGCCCGAAGCGGTTGCGCTGCAGCGCCGGCGACGCCTGGGCGCGGAGGCTGCGCATCGGCAGGAAGAGAAAGAAGGTCGGATAGGCGAAGCTGTTCTGCGCCGGACGCAAGCGCCGGTGCCGAACCTGGCCGAAGCCCAGCAGCGGCTCGGCGAACGGCACGTTCATGCCGCTTCGGCCACCGGCATGGCCGCGTCTTCGCCGCGCCGCCAGCGTGCCGCGATCTGCGCCGCGACGGCGAGCCCCGAAGCGAGTCCGTCCTCGTGGAATCCGTAGCGCGTCCAGGCGCCGCAGAACCAGGTATCGCGATGGCCCTGAAGCCCGGGCACGCGCTCCTGCGCCGCGATCGCGGCGCGGTCGAAGACGGGATGGGCGTAGTCGAACTCGCCGTGCACCGAGCCCGCGGCCGGGTCGGCGACGGGATTGAGCGAGACGATGACCGGCGTCTTGAACGGCAGCGGCTGCAGGCGATTGACGAGGTAGTGCAGGCAGACCGACGCGCATTGCCGATCCGGGCCGGCGGCACGGTCGTAGTTCCAGGCCGCCCAGGCGCGCTGTTGCCGCGGCAGCACGCTGCGGTCGCAGTGCAGCACCGCCCGGTTCGCCTGGTAGCGGATCGCGCCCAGAAGCTTGCGCTCGGCCGCGCTGGCATCTCCGAGCAGGGCGAGCGACTGGTCGCTGTGGCAAGCCATGACGACGGCGTCGAAGCGCTCGCTGCCTGCGTCAGTCGCGATCTCGACGCCGCCCGCGGCGAGCCGCCGCACGCGGTGCACCGGCGTAGCCAGGCGCGCGTCGGCGATCGATTCGAGCATTCGCGTCACGTAGTTCCTCGCCCCGCCGCGCACCGTGTGCCAGGCCGGCCGGCCCGTGACCTGGAGCAAGCCGTGGTTGTGGCAGAAGCGGATCAGCGTCGCCATCGGGAAGCGAAGCATCTGGTCGGTCGGGCACGACCAGATGCTGCCGATCATCGGCAGGAAATACCAATCCCGAAACGCATCGGAAAAAGCGTGGGCGGCGAGGAACTCGCCGAGCGGCTGGTCGAGCGACGCGAGACCTTGCGGCGTCGCGTCGGCAGCGAGGGCGCTCGTGAGCCGATTGAAACGCAGGATCTCGGCGAGCATGCGCCAGAAGCGCGGCCGCGCCAGGTTGGCGCGCTGCGCGAACACCGTGTCGAGACCGGATCCGCTCCATTCGAGATCGTCGGCCCTGACCTGGACCGAGAACGACATGTCCGCGCGCGTCGTCGCGACGCCGAGCTCGGCGAACAGGGCGATGAGTCCGGGGTAGGTGCGCTCGTTGAAGACCAGAAAACCGGTATCGACGCCGTGGGTGACGCCGTCGAGCGTCAGGTCGACCGTATGCGCATGGCCACCGAACCAGCCGGCCGCCTCGAACAAGGTGACGACAACGTGCCGGGACAGGCTGCGCGCCGCGGCCAATCCGGCGATGCCCGAGCCGACGACTGCGACGCGCCTCACGGCGCAAGCCCTCCCGGAAGGCCGGCGCCGAAGCGATGCGAGCCGCTGGTGGCGGCTCGCATCGGCAAGAGAAGCGTCGCCGAGCGCCTCCGAAGGAACGAGGGAGGGAGGAGGGAGGAGGAGAACCCCCCGGAGATTTCAGCCGGTAGGGCCGGCCGGCTCCGCGACGAAAACTGGTTCGCTGCCCCGCCTTCCGGTATCGCCGCCGACGTTGCCGGCGACGATGGCCGCGGACGGGCACGTCGAAGCCGTATGACGCCCGGCGGGTCCCAGAGTTCCCGGCCTTTGTCGAAAACTTTCACTAGCGTCATCCCTCCCCCTTGCCACCCCCTACGCAGCGGCGGCGCCGGTGGATGAGCCCGCCGCCGTCCCGGGGAAGTTTGCATCTGCACCGGGGCACCAAGCGTATCGACCCCGGCGCCGCGACCGTGACTTTCCTGCCTTGGCGCGGCGACCCGCCAGACGCGTTGTCACGGGGCAGCGACTAAACTGGCCGGGTTGCAAGGCCGTCGATGATCTATCCCGAACTCTTCAAGCAGCTCGAAGCAGTCCGCTGGAACATGGACCAGGACATCCCCTGGGACCGTTTCGACGCGAGCCTGTTGTCAGAAGAGCAGGCGCAGACGGTGAAGATGAACGCCATCACCGAATGGGCGGCGCTGCCGGCGACCGAGATGTTCCTGCGCGACAACCGCGACGACAGCGACTTCTCCGCCTTCATGAGCGTCTGGTTCTTCGAGGAACAGAAGCACTCGCTCGTCCTGATGGAGTACCTGCGCCGCTTTCGTCCCGATCTCGTCCCGACCGAAGCCGAGCTGCACGCGGTCCGCTTCGATTTCGATCCGGCGCCGGCCCTGGAAACGCTGATGCTCCACTTCTGCGGCGAGATCCGTCTCAACCACTGGTACCGCCGCGCCGCCGAATGGCACGATGAGCCGGTCATCAAGGTGATCTACGAAACGCTCGCCCGCGACGAGGCGCGCCACGGCGGCGCCTATTTGCGCTACATGAAGAAGGCGATGCAGAAATTCGGCGACGAGGCGCGCGCCGCGTTCGCCAAGGTCGGCGTCCTGATGGCGAGCGCGCGACGCACGGCGCAGGCGCTGCACCCGACCAACCTGCACGTCAATACCTCGCTCTTTCCCCGCGACACGATCCAGAGCCGCCTGCCGAACCCGGAATGGCTCGAGCAGTGGCTCGACCGGCAGATCCAGTTCGACTCGGTCTGGGAGAACAAGGTCGTCGAACGCATCCTGCACAACCTCGGCCTGCTCATGGAGCGGAGCTTTGCGAGTGTCCAGGAGCTCAACCGCTACCGCAAGGAAGTGACGGCGGCACTCGCAGCCGCCGCGGCGACGGCAGCCGGCGCGGTCGCCGCCCCGGTCCCCGGCGCGTAGCCGGCCTGAGCGGCGGCGTCCGCGTTCAGCTCTTCGCGGCGAGCCTGGCCTGCTCGGCCTTGCGGTCGGCCGCGACCTTTTGCGCGCTCGGGCGTTCGCCGATGAAGCGCACGTAGGACTTCCAGTCGACGCCGCCGGCCAGGAGCAGGTCTTCGTCGTAGACCGCCTTGGTCGCCATGGCGATGATCGGCAGCGAGCTCGACGCCGCGCAGTCGGCCTGCGTGAACCGGTCGCCGGCGACGAACGGCGAAAAGCGCGCCAGGCGCTTGAACGCAGCGATGTTCCGCTCGAGGAGCTTGCGCACCCGTGCCGCATTGCCTTCGCTCACCGTGCCGCCGAAGAACGCCTTCGGGTAGAGCTCGCGGGCGACGAGCTCGAGGTGCAGGTCGACGAAGGTGAGCAGCTCGCGCACCTTGGCAGCGGCATAGGGATCGGCCGGAAGGAGCGGCGGCTCGGGGTACGCAGCCTCGATGTACTCGAGGATCGCCTGGCTCTCGCACAGGGGTCCGTGCTCGGTGCGAACGAAAGGAATCTTCGCCAGCGGCGAGGCGCCGAGCACGTCTTCGCCGGTGCCGCCGGTGCCGACGTACTCCTCGCTGAAGGCGACGCCCTTTTCGAGCAGCGCCAGCTTGACCTTGTTGTAGTAGTTCGAGATCGGCGATCCGCACAGCACGAGCATGGATGTCTCCTCCAGGGCGAAGCGCGAAGTCTAGCTAGGGCTGCGCTGAGCAAGTCCCCAGGCGCCCGGCGGGCGCGACAATCGGCCGATGCTTCCCGCCTTTGTCGCCAAGCTCTGCCCGCGTGCCGAGTTGCCGGCGCGCCTGGCCGCCCTGGCGCGCCCGCTCGTGTTCACGAACGGCGTCTTCGATATCGCGCATCGCGGCCACGTGACGTACCTGGCGCAGGCGCGCGCGCTCGGCGCCAGCCTCGTCGTCGGCCTCAACAGCGACGCGTCGGCGCGCTCGCTCGGCAAGGCGCCCGACCGGCCGCTCAACAACGAAGGCGACCGCGCCTGCGTTCTCGCCGCGCTCGAGAGCGTCAGCCTCGTCACGCTGTTCGACGAAACGACGCCGCTCGAGCTGCTCAAGCTCGTGCGCCCCGATCTCTACGTCAAGGGAGGCGACTACGACGTCGAGCAGCTCGCCGAGACGGCGCTGGTGCGCAGCTGGGGGGCGCAAGCCAGGACACTGCCCTTCGTCGAAGGCTATTCGACGAGCGCGCTGGTCGAGCGGATTCGCCGCTGACGGGCTTTCAGTCGCTGCTGCGAAAGTCCAGCGATTCGAGGCGGACGCCGTGCTTCTCGCGCTGGCGACGCGCCGGAAAGACGATCTCGCGCTCGACCCACAGGCGCAACTTGGCTGCCGTCGGCGAGCGCTCCTTGGCAAGATGCGCCAGCAGTGCCTCGTCGCTCAGATGCGGCTCCGCCGGCCGGCCGCGCAGGCTCCAGCCGTTCGGATAGGTGTTTCGCAAGGCGCCGTCGCTCGCCGTGAAGCCGGCGATCGCGCGCACGTCGGCGAGGCGGATCCAGCGCTGATGGTCGGCGTCTTCGACGACGCTGACGGCGCGGCCGCGAAAGGCGAAGTGCCGGCCCTCGACGTCCCTCCAGTTCGCGCGTCGCATTCCGTGGCGAACGGCGCTGCCCAGGTCGATCAGCGGGCGCGCCAGGGCGACGCCGTACAGCACCGCCGTCAGGGCAAGGCTCGAGGCGCCGAGCCAGCGCCAGACGAGCCACGTCACCAACACGCACAGCGCGAGGCGGATCGCGATGGTCTTGACTGCGGCGATCACGCGACCTTCCGGTTGACGAAGAAGATTCCCGAGGCGACCGTCGCGAGCGCCAGGACCAGCCGCGCGGTGATCGGCTCGGCGAGAAGAATCGCGCCGAGGACCAGACCGAACATCGGCGTCAGCATCGTGAACGACGCGAGCCGCGTCGCCGGGTAGTGGCGGATCAGCCAGAACCACATCAGGTAGCTCGCGAAGGTCACGATAACGATCTGGAACGCCAGCGAGGTCCACGCCAGCGTCGAGACGTGCGTCGGCAGCGGCACGCCGGCAAGCAGCGCCGCGGCCAGGAGCAACACGGCTGAGACGGCGAGCTGATAGAGCAAGGTCTTCTCGGCCGTCGCCAGGGTCAGCGCCGAGCCGCGCACGGCCAGCGTCGTCGCGCCCCAGAGGACGCCGCCGAGAACGCCCAGCGCGTCGCCGATCCACTGCTTCGGGCCGATCGCCGGGCGCGAGAAGCCTTCCGAGAACGCCCACGCGACACCGGCGAAGGCGAGCAACAGGCCGCCGACCTGCACGGCGCCCAGGCGTTCCGAGCGGGCGATCAGCGGCATGCCGAGGGCGACGACGAAAGGCGCGATGTAGATGAACACGACCATGCGCGACGCGCTCGTGAACTGCAGGCCGGTGAAGATGCAGAGGAACTCGGCCGCGAACAGCACCCCGGCCAGGAGGCCGCCGGGCAAGGTCGCGTCGCGCTCGAACAGGGCGATGCCGCGGCCGCGCGACCAGAGCCAGACGAGCGCGGCGCCGCCGCTCGAGCGGCCGGCCGCCTGCCAGAGCGCCGGGATCTCCGGCATCGCCGCCTTCGCCGCCACCTGGTTCAGCCCCCAGAGGAAGCAGCAGAAGACCAGCGAGCCAACGGCGAGGACATCGAGATGGTCCTTTCGATCAGTCATTGCGGCCGATGGTAAACGGCCGCCACGACCAAGTTTCGGCGAGCGCGGCGAGCGTCGCTCCGGCGAACAGGCCGCTCGCGTGCGCGAATGGCGCGACGGCGATGTCCCACCCGGCCGGATGGCGCAGGGCCGCGCCCCAGGGCGTTTCGAGCAGCACCTTCAGCAGCAGGCCGGCGAACAGGGCGATGCCGATGCGTCGCCGGGTGCCGCGCGTCGCGACGATCAGGTGCAGCGCCACCGCGGCGACGCCGGCATGGAGCACGCCCGAAAGACCGCCGTAGTGGAGCAGGTCGGGTCGCGCCAGCAGGCCCGCTTGCGTCAGCGGCCAGGCGACGAACCAGGCGACGACGATGCGCGGCGGAACACGCGCGACGACGCCGAGCGCGGCGACGACGGCGCAGCCGGCCAGATTGGCGGCGAGGTGCAAGGCACTGTAGTGAACCCACGCCGCGCTCCAGGCGCGCCACGGCTCGTGCGCCGCGAGCCCGGGCTGCCAGTCGAGCGCGCCGGGGTCGACCGCGAAAGCGATACCGGCGCCGAGCGCCAGCGCGGCGGCGAGGCCGGCCCAGGCGCGGCCGGCCTCGCGCGTTGTCGTGCCGTCCTCAGGCGAAGACGGCACGCCAGAGCGCCAGCACGGCGCTCTTCTGCTCGGCCATCGCTTCCGGCTCGATCTGCGTCGGCTGCTCGTCGAGCCTGGCGCGGTGCTGGGCGCGGCGCAAGTCGCGGTACGCGTCGGCGGCGGCGACGCCGACGCCGGCCGGCAGCAGGCCGGCGTCTTCAGCGCGGCGCAGCAGCGCGATGTTGCCGACGTCGTCGAGCAGCTCCGCGTGACGGCCGCTCTCGGCGAGGACGAGCGCCTGCATCGCGAACTCGGCGTCCATCATGCCGCCCGGGCTGTGCTTGATGTCGAAGACGCCCGGCTTGATCGGGCGGGCCCGGCGCACCTTCTCGCGCATCGCCTGCACTTCGGCGCGCAACGCCGCCGCGTCGCGCGGCGCGGCCAGAACGCTTCGCCGGACGGCCTCGAAGCGCGGCGCGATCGCCGCCAGCCCGGCGCACCAGCGCGCCCGCGTCAGCGCCTGGTGCTCCCAGGTCCACGCGGTGTTGCTGCCGCGTCCGGTCTGGTAGTTCTCGAACGACGCCATCGAGGTGACGAGCAAACCCGAGTTGCCGTTCGGCCGCAGCGCCGTGTCGATGTCGAACAGCTCGCCGGCGGCGGTGCGCGTCGTCAGCCAGCTGATCAGCTTGCGCACGAAGGCGCCGTAGACCTCGGCCGCCTTGTCGGCATCGGTCTCGGGGTCGTCGTAGACGAAGACGACGTCGAGGTCGCTGCCGTAGCCGAGCTCCTTGCCGCCGAGCTTGCCGTAGGCGATGACCGCGAGCTGCGGCTCGTCGCGGTGCGCGATCTTCAGATGCTTCCAGGCCCAGCGCAGGGTACACGCCAGCGTCGCGTCGGCGAGCGCCGAGAGATCGTCGGCGACTTCCTCGACCGTGATATGGCCTTCGACGTCGCGCACCAGGGTGCGAAAGACCTCGGCGTGATGGGCGCGACGCAGCGTGTCGAGGAGCAGCTCTTCTTCGGCCTGGCTCGACCGCTCCCAGCCGGCATGCCGCTCCTCGAGCTCGCGCGAGTAGGAGGCGGCGTCGAAGCGGCCGTGCAGCAATTCCTCGTCGGCGAGCTCGTCGATGACGCCCGGGTGCAGCATCAGGTAGCGCATCGGCCAGCGCGCCAGGCCGAGCAGGCGCAGCAGGCGGTTCTGCACCTCGGGCCGCTCCGCGAGCAGCGCCAGATAGCTTTCGCGACGCAGCAGCGGCTCGAGCCAGTCGATGAAGAGCACGGCGGCATGCAGCGTGCAGCGCTCCTGCGCGACCGCCTGCGCCGCACGCGCGACGAGGCGGGCCAGGCGCACCTTGCTCTCGTCGCGCAGCAGGCGGATCTTCGGCTGGTCGCACAGCGGCTGGACGCGTGCCGTCAGCTCCGCCGGCAGCTGGGCGAGGAAGTCGGCGGCGTCGACTGCTGGTTGCGGCGGCCCGCAGGTCCGGCAGGCGCTGCCGGCGCTGTTGCTGCGCCCGTCGTGCAGCAGCAGGTCGAACTCGGCGGCGACGAACTCGCGTGCTTCGCCGAGCCGGTCGAGCAGGGCGCAGGAACCGCTCGCTTCGGCGCCGAGGCTGGCGGCGATCCAGTCCAGATCGCCATCATGCGTCGGCAGGACGTGCGTCTGCTGGTCGTCGAGGTACTGGATGCGGTGCTCGACGCGGCGCAGCAGGCTGTAGGCGGCGGCCAGGCGTGCCGCTGTGCCCCGCTTCATGAGGCCGCCGGCGGCGAGCTTGTCGAGCGCCTTCAGCGTCGAACGGGTGCGGATCTCCGGGAACTGGCCGCCGCGAACGACGAGCAGCAACTGGACGATGAACTCGATCTCGCGAATGCCGCCGCGCGAGAGCTTGACGTCGTTGGCGCGCTGCGGCCGGCCGGCGGCGCGGCGCTGCGCTTCGTCGCGAACTTTCGCGTGCAGCTGGCGCAGGCCCTCGAAGACGCCGTAGTCGAGATAGCGGCGATAGACGAAGGAGGTGACGAGCGAGCGCAGGGCCATCGCCCGACCGTTCCTGACACTGGCGAGCGGCGCGACGACGCGGCTCTTCAACCAGGCGAAACGCTCCCATTCGCGACCGTGCGACTGCAGGTACTCGTCGAGCATCGGCAGGCTGAGAACCGGCGGGCCGGAATTCCCGTTCGGCCGCAGCGCGAGGTCGACGCGGAACACGAAGCCGTCTTCGGTGATGTCGCCGATCAGCGAATACAGACTCCGGGCGACGTGCGAGAAGTACTCGTGTGCGCTCAGTGCCTGTGCGCCGTCGGTCGTCCCCTCTTCCTCGTAGACGTAGATCAGGTCGATGTCGGAGGAAACGTTGAGCTCGCGCGCGCCGAGCTTGCCCATGCCGACGACCCAGAATTCGATGCGCTGCCCGGCGCCGTTGCGCGGCACGCCGAAGCGCGCGTCCTGATCGGCGAACGCCTGGGCGAGGGCGAGGTCGAGCGTCGCCTCGGCGAGCTCGGTCATGGCCTGGGTCACTTCGGCGAGCGTTGCACCCTGCTCGATGTCGATGACGGCGAGCCTTTCGATGCACAGCTGGCGGGCGACGCGCAAGGCGCTGCCGAGGCTTCGCTGCGTGCCGCGTAGCCGCTCGACGAGCGCGCCGACCGACTCGCGGCTCGGCGCCCCGGGAGCCAGCCACGCCAGCTCCTCCGGATAGCGGCGGCGAATCCGCTGCACGAAGCGGCTGTGCGCCGCCAGGGCCTGTGGCCCCGCGCCGGCGGCGGCGGGCGTCGCGGCGGCGGCTGCCGTGACGGGGGTCGCGTCGACCGTGCTGGCGAGCTCGGAGGAACCCATCGTGGCGCGCAGTGTCTGTGCTAGATTGAACCGACCGGCGCGAGGCGCGGGTGAAGCCCGTAGCGCAGACGCGTTCGCGTGACGGCGTGCCGAGCGGATCCCTGACGCCTTGCCGGCTGTCGCAGCGCTGTCTTCATGTCGTTTCGTCCCCCCACCGCCCAAACCGCACCGCCGCAGCAAGCTCGTGCGTCTTCGCGTCTTCGCCCGCTTCGCATCGTGGCACGCGTGCTGCTCGGCCTGGTCGGCGCGGCATGGGCCGTGCTCTTCGTGGGTTGGCTCTCACTTCACTGGCTGATTCTGCCGCACATCGAGCAGTGGCGTGTACCGATCGAGGCCCAGGCCAGCCGCATGCTGGGCGCGCCCGTCAAGATCGGCGCGATCGAAGTGCGCTCCAGCGGCTGGGTCCCGGCGATCGAGCTGCGCGACGTTCGCATCCTCGACGCCGAGCAGCGTGTCGCCCTCAGCCTGCCACACGTGGCCGCGGCCTTCTCGGTCCATTCTCTTCTCGTCTTCGAGCCGCGTTTCGAGCAGCTGCTGATCGACGCGCCGAGCCTCGACATTCGCCGCGACGCGGCC
>DATMGW010000254.1:0-3073 GCA_035555295.1 Caldimonas sp. | reverse complement strand
TCCGAGAGCGGCGGCAACTTGGCGAACGCGGCGCCGGCGACGAACGCGGCGGCAGCGGCGGCGGCAAGGACCGGAAGACGCATGGCAACTCCTCTCATCGACTCAGGCGGCGGGCTGCTCGCGGCCGTGGCCGGGAACCGTCCGTTGCGCAGGGATCTTGCCGGCGGCGATGTCGTCGTACCAGAGCCGGTGGTGCTCACGCGCCCAGCCTTCGTCGACATAACCGGTCTTCATCGCCCGGTACGCGCCGCGCATGCCGATCGTTCCCATGTAGATGTGGGCGAGGAACATCGCAATGATGAGCACCGCGGCCACCGAGTGGACGATGTGCGCGAGCTGCATGTCCGAGCGCGTCGGGTCGAGGCCGGGGACGACCTTGTCGAGGACGAAGCCGGAAACGACGACGATCGCGCCGAGAGCGACGACGCCGCCCCAGAAGATCAGCTTCTCGCCCGCGTTGAAGCGATGCGACGGCGGCTCTCCGCCCCGGCCGAACATACCGCCGCCTCGACGCAGCCAGTCGAAGTCCGCGCGCGTCGGCCACTCGCTGCGCAAGAAGGTGAGAAAGACAATGACGAGCGACACCGCGAACAGCGGTCCGACGAAGTTGTGCATGGTCTTCAGCAGCCAGGTCAGCCAGCCGAACAGGTGGACGCCGAGGATCGGCAGGAGCAGGAACTTGCCGAAGGCGATCACCAGACCCGAGACCGCGAGGACGACGAAGGCGATCGCGTTGCTCCAGTGCGAGGCGCGCTCGAAGTAGGTGAAGCGCTCGATGACCCGGCCGGTATCCGGCTCGTGCCCGCCCAGCGGCCCCTTGGCCCAGTAGTAGAGCGCCAGCGCGAGCACGACGATGAAGACGAGCGCGCCGCCATACGGGACGACCCACCAGTCGCGGATCTCTCGCCATGCCTCGCCGGCGTTGGTCACGCGCGTGCCCGGATAGCGCGTGAAGGGCTGGATCAGCACGCCGCGCTCGCCGGCTGCCATGTTGTTGACGGTGCCCGGAACCTCGCCGGAGTGGCGCACGCCGCGCCAGAACGGCGCGTTGTTGCCGGGTTGGCTTCTCGCCCGCTGCGCGTTCGTATCGCCGGGCTGCGGCTCGGGCAACGCTGCGGCCGAGGCCGCGACGACCGGGCCGGGAGCCGGTGTCACGGCAGCGGGTTGAGCAACCTTGGCCGCCGTGTCCTGCGCGTTCGCGGCGCCAACGATCGTCAGCGTCGTCCCGCAGATGAAGACGGCGAACAGGCTTCGGATCGAGAGTCGCATGGCTCGTCCTCAGCGCTGCGCGTAGTCGTCCTGGCCTTGCGCCCGGGCGCGCATCTGCGCGTCCCAGCTGGCCTGGTCGCCGGGCGTCCAGCCGGGCGCGCGGTACGGGCTTACACCGCCGCGCCACGCCGCCGTATCGGCTTTGCGCGCCGGGCCGACCTTCGTCGTCTGGACTTCCTCGCCGCAGGCGCCGAGCAGGGCCAGCACGCCGAGCGCGCAGGCAAGCAGGCGAACGCGCCTCATGACTTCTTCGCCTCGGTCGGCTGCGTCGGCGTGGTTCCCGACGCGGGCTTGCCGTAGGCCGTGCCCCAGCCCCAGACCTCGCTGCCCTTGCCGCGATGCAGGACGCGGGTGCGGAGGATGTCGGCGACGACATCGCCGTCGCCGCCGAGGAGCGCCTTCGTCGAGCACATCTCGGCGCACGCCGGCAACTTGCCTTCGGCAAGACGATTGCGCCCATACTTCTCGAATTCGGCTTCGCTGCCGTTGGTCTCGGGGCCGCCGGCGCAGAAGGTGCACTTGTCCATCTTGCCGCGCAGGCCGAAGGCGCCGTTGCTCGGGAACTGCGGCGCGCCGAACGGGCAGGCATACGAGCAGTAGCCGCAACCGATGCAGACGTCCTTGTCGTGCAGGACGACGCCCTCGTCGGTGCGATAGAAGCATTCGACCGGGCAGACGGCCATGCACGGCGCGTCGGAGCAGTGCATGCACGCGACCGAGATGCTCCGCTCGCCGGGGACGCCGTCGTCGAGCGTGACGACGCGGCGCCGGTTGACGCCCCACGGAATGTCGTTTTCCGCCTTGCAGGCGGTGACGCAGCCGTTGCACTCGATGCAACGCTCGGCGTCGCAGATGAACTTCATTCTTGCCATCGGATGTCTCCTGGGGCGGCGTTCTTCGTCAGGCGGCGCGTTCGACCTGGCAGACCGTCGTCTTGCTTTCCTGCATCATCGTCACGCTGTCGTAGCCGTAGGTCGTGGCCGTGTTGACGGCATCGCCGCGGACGATCGGATGCGCGCCCTCGGGGTAGTAGGCGAGCAGATCGGCGCCTTGCCAGTGCCCGGAGAAATGGAAGGGCAGCCAGACCGTCTCGCGGTCGACCCGCTCGGTGACGAGCGCCTTCACCTTGATCCGCGCTCCGGTCGGCGAAAGGACCCAGACGTCTTCGCCGTTGCGGATGCCGCGATCGTTCGCCGCCGCCGGGTTGATCTCGACGAACATTTCCTGCTGCAGCTCGGCGAGCCACGGATTCGAGCGCGTCTCCTCGCCACCGCCCTCGTACTCGACCAGTCGGCCCGAGCTCATGATGAGCGGGAACTTCTTGCCGACGTCGATGTTGGCCTGCTGCACGCTCTTGAACAGCGTCGGCAGGCGCCAGAAGGCCTTCTTGTCGTCGTGCGTCGGATATTTGGCGACGAGGTCGGGGCGGGTCGAATAGAGCGGCTCGCGATGCAGCGGCACCGGGTCGGGAAAGTTCCAGACGACGGCGCGCGCCTTGGCGTTGCCGAACGGATAGCAGCCGTGGTTCTTCATCACGACCCGGATGATTCCGCCCGACAGGTCGGTCTTCCAGTTCTTGCCTTCGGCGGCCGCCTTCTCCGCGTCGGTCAGCTCGCTCCACCAGCCGAGCTTCTTCAGGAAGAGGTGATCGAACTCGGGGTAGCCGGTCGTGAGGTCGGCGCCCTTGGAGTGCGAGCCGTCCTCGGCGAGCAGGTTGACGCCGTCCCTCTCGACACCGAAGTTGGCGCGGAAGTTGCCGCCGCCGTCCATCACATGGCGGCTGGTGTCGTACAGGTTCGGCGAC
>DATMGW010000253.1:0-3380 GCA_035555295.1 Caldimonas sp. | reverse complement strand
GCCCATGATTTCGAAGCTCTTCTTCGGCTCGGCCTTGATCATCTCGACGGCGTCGAAGTACGCGTTGGCGAGACCTCTCGCCGCCTTCGGGTTCTCGGCCAGGAACTTCGGCGTGCAGCCGAAGGTGTCCATCACCATCGGGTAGTCGAGCGTCGTGGCGATGATCTTGCCGGCCTCGGGCTTGGCGCGCACCGCCGACAGGTAGGGCTCGTAGGTCATGGCGGCGTCGATCCCTTCGGTGCCGGCGATGATCGCGTTGGCGGCCGGCTGCGGCTCGAGGTTGACGACCTTCACGTCTTTCACCGACATGCCGTTCTTCTTCAGCATCCAGGCGAGCGCGAAATACGGCGAGGTGCCGGGCGGGCTGGTGGCGACGGTCTTGCCCTTCAGGTCGGTGATCTTGTTGATCGCCGGCCGGACGACCATGCCGTCGGCGCCGTAGCTCTTGTCGAGCTGGAAGATCTGCGTCGTCGCGACGCCGGCCGCGTTCCAGCCGATCCAGGTTTCGACCGTCGTCGCCGCGCACTGCACGTCACCCGACGCGATGGCCAGGTGGCGATCCTTCTGCGGGATCTTCTTGATCGTCACGTCGAGGCCCTGCTTCTTGAACAGGCCCGCCTCCTTGGCGAGGACGAGCGGCGCGAAGCCGGTCCAGCCCGAGATCGCGATCGTGACGGGCGTCTCCTGCGCCTGGACCAGAGCGAAGGACATGCTTGCCGACAGGGCGATGAGGGTCTTCTTCATTGCGATCTCCACGAGTGTTGGGTTCAAGGCGTGATTCAGGACGGTATCCAGAGCGCCGGCAACCCCGGCATCTCCCGCAGGATGCGCGCCAGCGCGCCGCCGCTGACGAGCGCCGTCGCGCGCTCGATGTCGGGCGCCAGATGACGATCGCTCGTCATCGGCGCGCAATGCTCGCGCAGCAGGCGCTGCGCCGCCTCGAGCGCCGGCGAGCTCGACAAGGGCCGCAGGAACTCGATTCCCTGCGCCGCCGCGAGCAGCTCGATGCCGATGATATAGGCCGTGTTGCGAATCATCGGCTGGAGCCGGCGCGCCGCGAAGGTCGCCATCGAGACGTGGTCCTCCTGGTTGGCGCTCGTCGGCAGGCTGTCGACGCTCGCCGGGTGGGCGAGCGACTTGTTCTCGCTGGCGAGCGACGCCGCCGTGACGTGGGCGATCATGAAGCCCGAGTTGAGTCCGGCGTCGGCCGTCAGGAAAGGCGGCAGGCGCGAGACGCTGCTGTCGATCAACATGGCGATGCGGCGCTCGGCGATGGCGCCGACTTCGGCGATGGCGACGGCCATGGCGTCGGCTGCGAGTGCGACCGGTTCCGCATGAAAGTTGCCGCCGGAAATGATCGCGCCGTCTTCTTCCCCATCGGTCGCGGCGAACACGAGCGGGTTGTCGGTCACGGCGTTCGCTTCGCGGACGAGAACGAGCGCGGCGTGGCGCAACTGGTCGAGGCAGGCGCCCACGACCTGCGGCTGGCAGCGCAGGCTGTACGGGTCCTGGACGCGGTCGTCGCCTTGCAGGTGCGAGCGGCGGATGCTGCTGCCGGCGAGCAGCGCGGCCGAGTAGCGGGCGACGTCGATCTGCCCGGGCTGGCCGCGCAGCGCGTGGATGCGCGGATCGAACGGCCCGTCGCTGCCGCGCGCCGCGTCGACCGTCAACGCGCCGACGACGATCGCCGCTTCGAGGACCGGCTCGAACGAGAACAGGGCGTCGAGGGCGAGCGCGGTCGACACCTGCGTGCCGTTGATGAGGGCGAGCCCTTCCTTGGCGGCGAGTACGAGCGGCGCGATGGCGGCGTCGCGCAGCACGTCGGCGGCCGGACGGCGAACGCCGGCGACGACGAACTCGCCTTCGCCGATCAGCGCCAGCGTCAGGTGGGCGAGGGGAGCGAGATCGCCCGACGCACCGACCGACCCCTGCGCCGGGACGCAGGGAACGAGGCCGGCGTTGTGCACCGCGAGCAGCGCATCGACGATCGCCTCGCAAACGCCGGAGTGGCCGCGCGCCAGGCTCGCTGCCTTCAGCGCGAGCACGAGGCGGACGACCCGCGCCGGCAGCGGATCGCCGACGCCCACGCTGTGCGAGCGGATCAAGTTGAGCTGCAGTTGCGCCAGGTCGCCGGCGCCGATCCGCGTTCCCGCTAGCTTGCCGAAGCCGGTGTTGACACCATAGACCGGCGAGTCGCCGGCGGCCGCACGCTGCACGACGGCGGCGCTCGCGCCGATGCGCCGGCGCGCCGCAGCGTCGACCTGCAACGTCTCGACGCCGGCGTGGATCCGCCGCAGGTCGTCGAGCGTCAGCGCACCGGCGGAGAGCTTCATGGCACTCGCACAATCACTCGGCGTGATGGCCGTGTCGGCGGGCTCAAGGCTTGCCGCCGGGCCGCAGCATCGGCATGTTCAACCCATGCTCACGCGCGCTCGCGATCGCCTCGTCGTAGCCGGCGTCGGCGTGGCGCATCACGCCGGTCGCCGGATCGTTCCAAAGCACACGCGCGATTCGCTTGGCCGCCGCGTCGCTGCCGTCGCAGACGATAACGACTCCGGCATGCTGCGAATAGCCCATGCCGACGCCACCGCCGTGATGCAGCGAGACCCAGGTCGCTCCGCCGGCGGTATTGAGCAGCGCATTGAGCATCGGCCAGTCGGAGACGGCGTCGGAGCCGTCCTTCATGCTTTCGGTCTCGCGGTTCGGCGAGGCGACCGAGCCGGCGTCGAGGTGGTCGCGGCCGATCACGATCGGCGCCTTCAGCTCGCCCGACTTCACCATCGCGTTGAACGCCAGGCCGGCGCGGTCGCGCTCGCCCAGGCCGATCCAGCAGATCCGCGCCGGCAGGCCCTGGAAGGCGATGCGCTCGCCCGCCATGTCGAGCCAGCGATGCAGATGCGAGTCGTCGGGGAAGAGCTCTTTCATCTTCGCGTCGGTCTTGCGGATGTCCTCCGGATCGCCCGACAGCGCGACCCAGCGGAACGGTCCCTTGCCGCGGCAGAACAGCGGCCGGATGTAGGCCGGAACGAAGCCGGGGAAGTCGAAGGCGTTCGCGACGCCTTGGTCGAAAGCGACCTGGCGGATGTTGTTGCCGTAGTCGACGACCTGGATGCCGAGCGCCTGGAAGCCGAGCATCGCCTCGACGTGGACGGCGCAGCTCGCCGCGGCCGCGTCGCGTAGCGCCGCGTGCTGGGCGGAGTCGGCCTGCGCCGCACGCCAGCGCTCGACGCTCCACCCGGCCGGCAGGTAGCCGTTGACGAGGTCGTGCGCCGAGGTCTGGTCGGTGACGAGGTCGGGCCGCAGCCCGCCGGCGCGCGCGCGACGCACGAGCTGGGGCAGCAGCTCCGCGGCATTGCCGAGCAGGCCGACGGAGACCGCAC
>DATMGW010000252.1:0-10634 GCA_035555295.1 Caldimonas sp. | reverse complement strand
GCCCTCGGCAAAGCAGCGGGCCGTCTCGATCGACTGGCGATAGAGGAAGCGCCGCTTTAGCGTCCCGATGTCGGCGGCCCCGCCGGCGACGCTTTCGAACATCGCCTTCAGGCCGGGCCAGAGGCGCTTCGGCTGGCCGGGCGCGTAGTCGTAGAAGCCGGCGCCAGCGGCGCGCCCGGGGCGCGTCAACTCGTTGACCATGCGCTCGACCAGCGCCTCGCCGGGCGAAGGCGAATAGGTCTTGCCTTCGGCCGCGAGATCGGTACGCGTCTGCTCCATCACGTGCACGGACAAGGCGAGCGAGGTCTCGTCGAGCACGGCGAGCGGGCCGACCGGCATCCCCGCGGCGAGCGCGGCGTGCTCGACGAGCGGCGCCGCGATTCCCTCGGCGAGCATCGCCGCGCCTTCCATGACGAAGGTGCCGAAGACGCGGCTCGTGAAGAAGCCGCGCGAGTCGTTGACGACGATCGGCGTCTTGCCGATCGCGGCGACGTAGTCGATGGCGCGGGCGATCGTCTCGTCGCTCGTCTTCGCGCCGCGGATGATCTCGACGAGGCGCATCTTGTGTACCGGCGAGAAGAAGTGCAGGCCGACGAAGCGCTCCGGCACCGCGCTCGCGGCGGCGAGGCCGGTGATCGGCAAGGTCGAGGTGTTGCTCGCGAACACGCCGCTCGGCGCCAGCATCCGCTCGGCTTCGCGCGTCACCTGAGCCTTCAGTTCGCGCTTCTCGAACACCGCTTCGATGATCAGGTCGCAGCCGTCGAGGGCGCGGACATCACCGGCCGGCGTGACGAGGCCGAGCAGCCGGCTCTCGCGCGCCGCGTCCATCCGGCCCTTGGCGACCTGCGGCGCGGTGATCCGGCGCACCGCGGCGAGGCCCGCTTCGGCCTTCTCGAGCGAGACGTCCTTCAGCACGACGGCGATGCCGCGTGCCGCGTTGGCGTGGGCGATTCCCGCGCCCATCATCCCGGCGCCGAGGATGCCGACCTTCTTCGGCTTCCACGGCGCGAAGCCGGCGGGCCGCGACTTGCCCGACTTGATCGCGTTGAGGTCGAAGAAGAACGCCTGGATCATGTTCTTCGCCGTCTGGCCGACCATGATCTTGGCGAGCTTGCGGCTTTCGATCCGCGTCGCCGTGTCGTAGTCGACCATCGCGCCCTCGACCATGGTTTCGAGGATCGCCTCGGCCGCCGGATAGAGATGCCGAGTCTTCTGCAGCAGCACGGCCGGCGCGACGACGAGGCCTGCGGCGATCTTCGGATTCGTCGGCGTCCCGCCGGGCATCTTGTAGTCGCGGCGATCCCACGGCTGCTGCGCGCCCGGATTGGCGGCGATCCAGGCGAGCGCCTGCACCCGCAGCTCGTCGACCGACGCGCCGAGGCCGTCGACCCAGCCGAGCTCGACCGCCTCGCGCGGACCGAAGAGCTTGCCTTCGAGGAGGTACGGCTGCGCCGCCATCAGGCCGAGCTGGCGCACCGTCTTCGTGATGCCGGTGGCGCCGGGAATCAGTCCCAACGTCACCTCGGGCATGCCGAAGCGGATCGCCGCGTCGTCGAGCGCGAAGCGCGCGTGCGCGGCGAGCGCGACCTCCCAGCCTCCGCCGAGCGCGGCACCGTTGAGGATCGCGACGACTGGCCGGCTGAAGGTTTCGATCTTGCGGTACGCCGCCTTGATCGCCTCGATCTCGGCGAACCCGGGTGCAGCGTCCTCGGCCTTCAGCGTCAGGACGTGCTTGAGCGCGGCGCCGGCGAAGAAGGTCGATTTCGCCGAGGCGAGGAGGACGCCCTTGATGCGCTCCTTGTCGCGCTCGAGCTGCGCCGCGACCTCGGCAAGTTCGCGCTGCCATTCGAGCGTCATCGTGTTGACGGGCGCGCCGGGGGCGTCGAAGGTGACCGTCGCGATGCCGTCGGCATCGATCTCGTAGTGGATCGTGTTCATGTCAGTGGTCCGATGGGCTGCGCGCCACGTTGCTGGCGGAGGGTCGCCGGGGCCAGGAGCATCGGGCGGGGGGCTCCGCTCATGTCCCCCGAGCCGCCGCTGCGCGCCGGCTCTCCTCCTTTACTTCGCCGCGCCCCCCACCCGACGCTCCTGGCCCGACCGGTTCGTGCGAGCGAGCAGAGACGATCGGTGCAGGATCGGGGCGATGGGGCGCTCTGTGGAGCGAAGTGAAGGAGGAGGCGTCGGCCGCAGGCCGGCGCCGGGGACGTGAGCACAACAGAGCGCCCCGTCGCCCCGATCCCTCAACGAAGCATCCCGAGAACACCCTACACACGCTCGACGATCGTCGCGATGCCCATGCCGCCGCCGACGCACAGCGTCACGAGGCCGCGCTTGAGCTGGCGCCGCTCCAGCTCGTCGAGCAGCGTGCCGACGAGCATCGCGCCGGTCGCGCCGAGCGGGTGTCCCATCGCGATGGCGCCGCCGTTGACGTTGACCTTCTCGGCCGGAACGCCCATCTCGCGCATGAAGCGCATCGGCACGACGGCGAAGGCTTCGTTGACCTCGAAGAGATCGATGTCGTCGATCGTCAGGCCGGCCTTGGCGAGGACCTTCCTCGTCGCCGGCATCGGCCCGGTCAGCATGATGGTCGGGTCGGCGCCCGAGAGGGCCGTCGCGACGACGCGGCCGCGCGGCGTCAGGCCGAGCTCGCGACCCTTCGCCTCGCTGCCGATCAGGACGGCGGCGGCGCCGTCGACGATTCCCGACGAGTTGCCGGCCGTGTGCACGTGCTCGATGCGCTCGACCTGCGGGTAGCGCGCCAGCGCGACGGCGTCGAACCCCATCGCGCCGAGGTCGGCGAAAGCGACCTTGAGCGAGGCGAGGCCCTCGAGCGTCGTGCGCGGCTTGATGAACTCGTCGCGCTCGAGGACGGTCAGGCCGATCTCGTCGTCGACGCTCAGCACCGAGCGGTCGAAGTGCCCGGCCGCCTGCGCCGCCGCGGCGCGCTGCTGAGAGCCGAGCGCGTAGCGGTCGACGTCTTCGCGGCCCCAGCCGGCGAGCGTGGCGATCAGGTCGGCGCCGATCCCCTGCGGGACGAAGCCGGTCGCGATGTTGGTCGCGGGGTCCTGCGCCCAGGCACCGCCGTCGGAGCCGATGGCGACTCGCGACATGCTCTCGACGCCGCCGGCGACGACCATGTCTTCCCAGCCGCTCGCCACCTTCTGCGCCGCGAGGTTCACCGCCTCGAGGCCCGAGGCGCAGAAGCGGTTGATCTGCATGCCGGCGACCTTGACGTCCCAGCCGGCCTTCAGCGCGGCGGTCTTGGCGATCACCGAGCCCTGCTCGCCGACCGGCGAGACCACGCCCATGACGACGTCGTCGAGCTGCGCCGGATCGAAGCCATGGCGCTTCTGCAGCTTGACGAGCAGGCCGGCGAGCAGGTCGACCGGCTTGACCTCGTGCAGGCTGCCATCCTTCTTGCCCTTGCCACGCGGCGTGCGAATCGCGTCGAAAATCATCGCTTGTGTCATCGTCGTCTCCCGCATTGACAAGCCATTATCCGGCTGTGCAAACTCGTCGTCACCTTACCAAGCAAGCGCTTGGTTGAACACCCTCCTATGCCGAGCTACCGATCGATCTTTCGCGCCGACCTGTTCTCCGGCCGCGTCGCCATCGTCACCGGCGGCGGCTCGGGAATCGGCCGCTGCACGGCGCACGAGCTGGCTTCGCTCGGCGCCCGGGTCGCCATCGTCGGCAGGACGGTCGACAAGCTCGAGACGGTGCGCCGCGAGATCGAGGCCGAGGGCGGGACGTGCACGACGCACGGCGCCGACATCCGCGACGAAGCCGCCGTGCAATCGACCGTCGCCGCCGTGCTCGAGGCGCACGGGCGCATCGATGCGCTCGTCAACAACGCCGGCGGCCAGTTCCCCTCGCCGCTCGCGGCGATCAGCGCCAAGGGCTGGGACACGGTCGTCCGCAACAACCTGACCGGCGGATTCCTGATGGCGCGCGAGTGCGTCAAGCAGTGGATGCTCGAAGACGACGGCGAAGGCAGGCCGAACGGCGGAGCGATCGTGAACATCATCGCCGACATGTGGAACGGCATGCCGGGGATGGGCCACTCCGGCGCGGCACGCGCCGGAATGCTCAATCTCACCGAGACCGCGGCGCTCGAATGGGCGCCGGTCCGCGTCAACGCCGTCGCGCCGGGCTGGATCGCGTCGAGCGGCCTCGACCACTACCCGCCCGAGATGACGGAAAAGATCCGCGGCATGCGCGACCTCGTTCCGCTGCGCCGCCTCGGCACGGAAAGCGAGATCGCCGCGGCGATCGTCTTCCTGCTCTCGCCCGCCGCCGCGTTCGTCTCCGGCGCCTGCCTGCGTGTCGACGGCGCGGCGCCGAACGCCAAGCGCATCTGGCCGGAGGTCGGAACCGGCGGAACGACCGAGGCCTTCGACGGCTTTCATCTCGCGGCGACGCCAAAGGTGCTGAAAGAGCCCTGATGCCGGCGCTCTGCCCTCCCCTCGACGGCGACGCCGACTCGCGCGCCGCGCAGCGCTCGCACACGCTGGCCCTGATCGAGCGCTGGCGCGAGCTCGAGGCACGCACGCGCGCCGCGAGTGCGCGCGCCGCGCCGCTCTTCGCCAGGCGCGGCCAGCTGCTGCCGCGCGAGCGCGTCGCCCGCCTGCTCGATCCGGGCATCCCCTTCCTCGAGCTCTCGACGCTGGCCGGCTGGCTCCTCGACAGCGATGACGCCGAGAAGTCGATCCCCGGCGGCGGCGTCATCGCCGGCATCGGGGTCGTCTCGGGCATACGCGTCATGGTGGTCGCCGACGACGCCGGCATCGACGCCGGCGCCCTTCAGCCGATGGGTCTCGACAAGCTGCAGCGCGCGCAGGCGATCGCGCTCGAGAACAAGCTTCCTTTCGTGCATCTGATCGAATCGGCCGGCGCCAACCTGCCTGCCTATCGCGTCGAGGCGTTCATCCGCGGCGGCGGGCTCTTCTACAACCTGGCGCGGCTCTCGGCCGCCGGCCTTCCGGTGATCGGCGTCGTGCACGGCTCGTCGACGGCGGGCGGCGCCTACATGACGGGTCTGTGCGACCACGTGATCATGGTGCGCGGGCGCGGCCGCGCCTTCCTGGCCGGACCGCCCTTGCTCAAGGCCGCCACCGGCGAGATCGCCGACGACGAAGCGCTCGGCGGCGCCGACATGCACGCGAGCGTCTCGGGCCTCGCCGAGCACGTCGCCGACGACGACGCCAGCGCCCTCGGTACGGCGCGCGAGCTGATCGCCTCGCTCGGCTGGCAGCCGCGCGCCAGCTGGCCCGACGGGCCCGAGCCGCTCCTGCCCGCCGACGACCTGCTCGCCCTGTTCGGCGCCGACATGAAGAAGCCCGTCGAGATGCGCCACGTCATCGCGCGCATCGCCGACGCTTCGGAGTTCCTCGAGTTCAAGGCCGATTACGGTCCGGCGACGCTGTGCGGCTTCGCCGCGATCGCCGGCTTTCGCGTCGGCGTCGTCACGAACAACGGGCCGCTCGATCCGGCCGGCAGCACCAAGGTCACGCACTTCGTCCAGAGCTGCGAGCAGGCCGGGCTGGCGATCGTGTGGCTGCAGAACACGACCGGCTTCATCGTCGGCACCGAGGCCGAGCGCGCCGGGATGATCAAGCATGGTTCGAAGCAGATCCAGGCGCTGTCGAATGCCACCGTGCCGCAGATCACGGTGCAGTGCGGTGCCTCGTTCGGCGCCGGCAACTACGGCATGTGCGGGCGCGGCTTCCACCCGCGCTTCGTCTTCACCTGGCCGACGGCGAAGACGGCCGTGATGGGCGCCGAGCAGGCGGCCGGGACGATGGAGATCGTCATGCGCGAAGGCGCGGCGCGCAAGGGCGAGCCGGTCGACGAGGCGAAGCTCGCCGCGCACCGGGCGAGGATCATCGCCACCTTCGAGCGGCAGAGCGACGCCTTCTACACCTCGGGCCGGCTCCTCGACGACGGCCTGACCGACCCGCGTGACACGCGCCGCGTGCTGGCCCTGACGCTCGCCGTCTGCGACGAGGCGGCGCGGCGCACACTTCGACCCATGCAGTTCGGCGTTGCCCGGCCCTGAGGCGACGCCAGGAGAAGGAATCATGCAGATCACGCACGAGCACGAAGAGATCCAGCGCACCTTGAAGCGCTTCATCGACGACCACATCAATCCGCACGTCGACGAGTGGGAGGCGGCCGAGGCATTCCCCGCGCACGAGGTCTTCAAGGGCCTCGGCAAGCTCGGCCTGCTCGGCCTCACCAAGCCCGAGAAGTACGGCGGGGCGGCGCTCGACTACTCGTACTCGGTGATCATGGCCGAGACGCTCGGGCACGTCGCCTGCGGCGGCGTGCCGATGGCGATCGGCGTGCAGACCGACATGTGCACGCCGGCGCTGGCCCGCTTCGGCTCCGAGGCGCTGTGCAGGGAGTTCCTCGTTCCCGCGATCGCCGGCGACGCCGTCGGCTGCATCGGCGTCTCCGAGCCCGGCGCCGGCTCCGACGTCGCCAACATCAAGACCACGGCGAGGAAGGACGGCGACGACTACGTCATCAACGGCGCGAAGATGTGGATCACGAACAGCCTGCAGGCCGACTGGATGTGCCTGCTCGCGAACACGAGCCAGGGCGCAGCGCACAAGAACAAGAGCCTGATCATGGTGCCGATGAACACCCCCGGCGTCACCAAGGCGAAGAAGATCCGCAAGATCGGCATGATGTCGAGCGACACCGGGCTCATCCACTTCGACGACGTTCGCGTTCCGCAATCGAACCGCATCGGCGAGGAAGGCATGGGCTTCACCTACCAGATGATGCAGTTCCAGGAGGAGCGCCTGTGGGCCGCGGCGCGGGCGATCCAGTCGCTCGGCAACTGCATCCAGGAAACCGTCGACTACGCGCGCGAGCGGCAGATCTTCGGCAAGAGCGTCCTCGACCATCAGGTCGTCCACTACAAGCTCGCCGAGCTGAAGACCGAGGTCGAAGCGCTGCGCGGCCTCGTCTACATGGCGACCGAGAAGTACATCGCCGGCGCCGACGTCACGGAGTGGGCGTCGATGGCCAAGCTCAAGTCGTGCCGCCTCGGACGCATCGTTCCCGACGCCTGCATGCAGTACTGGGGCGGCATGGGCTACACCTGGGACAACCCGGTCTCGCGCCACTTCCGCGACGGCCGCCTCGGCTCGATCGCCGGCGGCGCCGACGAGGTGATGCTCGGCATCATCGCCAAGTACATGCACACGCTGCCGTCGCGCGGCTGATGTTCCGCTCCGTCCTCATCGCCAATCGCGGCGAGATCGTCGTTCGTGTCGCGCGCACGGCGCGCCGCCTCGGCGTCGAGACGATCGCCATCGCCTCGGACGTCGACAGGAACGCGCCGCACGTGCGCGCCTGCGACCGGGTCGTCGCGATCGGCGGCGAGCGCGCCGCCGACTCCTACCTGCGCATCGATCGCATCGTCGCCGCTGCCCGCGCTGCGGGTGCCGACGCGGTCCATCCGGGCTACGGCTTTCTCAGCGAGAGCGCCGCCTTCGCCGAGGCCGTGCTCGCTGCCGGGCTCGCCTGGATCGGCCCGCCCCCCGCGACGATGCGGGCGATGGCAGACAAGGCCGAAGCACGCCGCCGCATGGCCGCCGCGAAGGTGCCGGTGCTGGCCGGCTACGACGAGGCGGCGCAGGATCGCGCCGCCTTGCGCGGCGCGGCAGCGCGGATCGGCTTTCCGCTCATGGTCAAGGCCGCGGCCGGCGGCGGTGGGCGCGGCATGCGGCTCGTCGCCCACGAGGCCGAACTCGATGCGGCGCTCGACTCGGCCGCTGCCGAAGCCGGTTCGGCGTTCGGCGACGCACGCCTCTTGCTCGAGCGCGCCGTCGTCGATGCGCGCCACGTCGAGATCCAGGTCTTCGCCGATACGTGTGGCGGCGTCATTCACCTCGGCGAACGCGATTGCTCGGTGCAGCGTCGGCACCAGAAGATCATCGAGGAAGCGCCCTCGCCAGCCGTCTCGCCGGTGCTGCGCCGACGCATGGGTGAGGTCGCCGTCGCCGTCGCGCGCGAGGTCGGCTATGTCGGCGCGGGAACGGTCGAGTTCCTGCTCGACCGCGACGGTGCGTTCACGTTCATGGAGATGAACACGCGCCTGCAAGTCGAGCACGCCGTCACCGAAGCGCTGGTCGGTGCCGATCTCGTCGAGTGGCAGCTGCGCATCGCCTGCGGCGAGCCCTTGCCGATGACTCAGGATGAGGCCCTCGCGCGCTTCGAGGCAGGCGGCCACGCGATCGAGGCGCGCCTGTGCGCCGAAGACCCCGCGATCGGCTTCCTGCCGCAGTCCGGACGCGTCGTCCGCTGGTCGGCGCCGCCGCTCGTCCGCTGCGACCACGCGTTGGCCAGCGGTGCGAACGTCAGCGCCTTCTACGACTCGATGCTCGGCAAACTGATCTCGCACGCGCTGACGCGCGCAGGCGCGGCAGCGCAACTCGCCGACGCGCTCGACCGCACCGTCTGCCTCGGCGTGACGACGAACCGGGGCTTTCTCGTCCGGGTGCTGCGCCATCCTGCGTTCGGGGCTGGCGACGTCACGACCGGTTTCCTCGACGCGCATTTCGGCGCCGATGCGGCACGTGCCGGCGCCGCGCCGAGCGGACTCGAAGCCCTGGCCGCAGCCGCCCTCGCCCTCCTGCCGCACGCGCACCTGCCGGCGCTCTGGGCCGACTGGTCCTCGACGCGCATCGTCGATCGCGACGTGCCGATCGTCGTCGCCGAGACGCTGCACACGTGGCACCTGACGGGGACGCGCGACGCCTTCGACGCCCGTAGCGAAGCAGCTGCGCATCGCATCGAAGCGATAGGCTTGCGTCACGTCAATGCTGCGGGCGGCGAGATCGACGCGACGATCGACGGCCGCCTTGTCCGCGCCGTTTTCGCGCGCGACGGCGAGCAGAGCTGGTGGCTCGCCGACGGCGCCGAGATCGCGGTCGTCGACGCGCAGCTTCGTTCCCGCACGAGCCGGGCCGCGACGGCGTCGGGCGCGCTGCTCGCGCCGATGCACGGCCGCGTCGTGCAGGTGCTGGTCGCGCCCGGCGGCGCCGTCGAGGCCGGAGCGCTGCTGCTCGTCCTCGAGGCGATGAAGATGGAGCACCAGATCCGCGCGCCGCACGCCGGCGTCGTACTCGCCCTGCATGCCCGGGCCGGCGACCAGGTCGCGGCGCGGCAGCGCCTCATCGAGATGCAGGCGTGAACGCTAGCGTCGCTCCGCCCGGCGTCGACTCTGGCGAGCTCGCCGCCTTTCGCGAAGGCGCGCGCCGCTTCGTCGAGCGCGAAATCGCGCCCTTTGCCTCCGCCTGGGACGAAGCCGAGACGTTTCCGCGCGAGCTCTATCGCAAGGCGGCTGAGGCCGGCCTGATCGGCATCGGCTACCCGGAGGAATACGGCGGCACGCCGGCGCCGCTGGCGCTGCGCATAGTCGTGACCGAAGAGATCGCGCGCGCCGGCAGCGGCGGACTGATGGCGAGCCTGTTCTCGCATTCGATCGCCTTGCCGCCGATCGTCGCGTCGGGCAGCGAGGCGCTCAAGCAGCACATCGTCGCTCCGGTGCTCGCCGGCGAGAAGATCGCCGCGCTCGCGATCACCGAGCCGGGCGGCGGATCCGACGTCGCGCGCCTGGCCTGCGCGGCGCGGCGCGACGGCGACGAATGGGTGATCGACGGCGAGAAGAGCTTCATCACCTCGGGCGTCCGCGCCGACTGGATCACGCTCGCCGTGCGCACCGGCGGCAATGGCGCCGCCGGCATCTCGCTGATCGCCGTCCCCGGCGACGCACCCGGCCTCGAGCGCCAGCCTCTCGCCAAGATGGGCTGGTGGTGCAGCGACACGGCGCTGCTGCGCTTCACCGGCTGCCGCGTTCCGGCCAGGAACCTGATCGGCGCAGAGAACGCCGGCTTTCGCGCCATCATGGAGAACTTCAACGGCGAACGCCTCCTGATGTCGGTCGGCGCCGCGGCGTTCGCCAACGTCTGCTTCGAGGAAGCGCTCGACTGGGCGCGCCAGCGCAAGACCTTCGGGGCGGCGCTCGTCGAGCACCAGGCGATCCGACACAAGCTCGTCGACATGCGCATGCGCATCGCGAGCTCGCGCGCCTGGATCGACGCGCTGGTCGCCCGCCACGACGCCGGACGCTGCGACGCCGAATGGGTCGCCGAGCTGTGCCTGCTGAAGAACCACGCGACCCAGACGATGCAGTTCTGCGCCGACCAGGCGGTGCAGATCCTCGGCGCGATGGGCTTCATGCGCGGCACGAAAAGCGAGCGCATCTACCGCGAGGTGAAGGTAATGATGATCGGCGGCGGCGCCGAGGAAATCATGAAGGAGCTGGCGGCGCGCCAGCTCGGGATCTGATGCGCAAGGTCCAGCCATGACCGCAGCGCCCTTCGAGCCGGAATTCGTCGCTGCCCTGCGCACTCTGTTCGAGCAGCGCATCGCCTTCAACCGCTTCATCGGCTTGCGCATCGGCAAGGTGGCGGCGAGCGGCGTGGAAGGCGAGTTGCTGACGCGGCCCGAGCTGATCGGCCACTACACGCACCAACGCCTGCACGGCGGCGTGATCAGCGCTTCGCTCGACGCGATGGCCGGCCTGGCGATCATGGCGGCGATCGGGGCGCGCCACA
>DATMGW010000251.1:0-2611 GCA_035555295.1 Caldimonas sp. | reverse complement strand
CTTCATGCAGCTGTGCGACGCGCACGGCCTGCCGATCGTTGCCCTGTGCGACACGCCGGGCTTCATGGTCGGCCCCGAGGTCGAGGCGCGCGCCCAGGTCCGCCACGCCTGCCGCATGTTCGTCGTCGCGGCGCATTTGCGCGTGCCCTACTTCACCGTCGTCCTGCGCAAGGGCTACGGACTCGGTGCCCAGGCGATGGCGGCGGGCGGCTTCGACGCGCCGCTCTTCACCGTCGCCTGGCCGAGCGCCGAGTTCGGCGCGATGGGCCTCGAAGGCGCGGTCAAGCTGGGCTTCCGGCGCGAGCTCGAAGCCGCCCCCGCCGGGCTCGAGCGCGACGCGCTGTTCGAGCGCCTCGTTGCCGAGCAATACGCCAACGGCTCGGCGATCCAGATGGCGCAGACGCTCGAGATCGACGCCGTGATCGACCCGGCCGAGACGCGCGCCTGGCTGCTGCGCGGGCTCGAGTCGGCGGCGCCGGTGGCCGGTGGCGGCCGCTACATCGACGCCTGGTGACGGCCGCCTTGCGCCTGCCAACCCGGCGCTAGCTAGCGCGCCGCCGGCAGCTTGCGCAGGATGACGTAGCGACCGTCGCGCACCGCGACGTAGCCGCCGGTCGTCAGGTCCTTCAGCACCCGGTTGACCATTTCGCGCGACGAGCCGACGCGCTCGGCGATGTCCTGCTGCGTCAGCTTCTCGCGCACCACGCGTTCGCCGCCGGCCTCGTCCGAGAGCTCCATCAGGACGCGCACCATGCGCCCGTAGACGTCCTGCAGCGCCAGGCTCTTCACCTGCTCGGTGAGGCGACGGACCATGCGCGTGAGCTTTTGCGACAGGTGCAGCGCGAAGTCGGGGTGCTCGGCGAGAAAGCCGCGCAAATCGACGCCCTGAACGACGCAGCAGGTCGACGCTTCGAGCGTCTTCACCGAGGCCGAGCGCGCCCGCCCGTCGAGCGACAGCTCGCCGACGTACTCGCCCGGGCCATGCTCCGAGAGGACGACGTCGCGCCCCTCCTCCGAGCTGGCGTAGACGCGCAGGCGCCCGGCCAGAACGATGTAGAGCGAATCGCCGACGTCGCCCTCGTGGATGAGGACTGTGTTGGCGCGGAACGGCCGGGCATTGCCGTGCGCCGACAAGGCCTCGAGCAGCGAGGCGGGCAATCGATCTTCGTTCAAGCCGTCCGCCTCTGCCCGGCAAAGGCCGTATTCATGAGGGAATTATCGATCCGGCTTGCCGCTGTGACCAATGTCACTCGCCCACCGTGCCGTGTTCACTCGGCGCCGGGGCGGGCTTTGCGGAGACTGGCGGCCAGCCTGAAGCGAATCGTTCGAGTCAGCGCCCCGCCGAAAGAGGATCGTGCCATGAAGACCTTCTCCTGCGATCTCGCCACCGTCCTGGTCTCCGTCACCTGCGCCATCGCCGCCCTCTCGAGCCTGGTCGTCGTCTTCGCCGGCGCCGTCTGAGGCGGCCCGCATCCACACCGACCGACCGCCATGAGCAAGCACACGGCCAGCTTCTCCCGACTGCTCGCGCAGTTGGCGGCCGCCTCGCGCACGATCGCCGTGTTCGGCGCCGCCGGCTTCGCCTGCCTGGTCGGCTATTCCTGGAGCCGCGCCGTCACGCTGATGGTCGCCGTGGCGCTGGGCGGATGCGCCGTCCTGCCGCAACACGTCGAGCGGCCGGTTTCGTACGCGCGCAGCGACGTCGCCGACACCGGGCTGGCGAAGATCGCCGCCGCCTCGACGTCCGGAGGCGACCGCGAGCTCTCCGGCTTTCGCCTGCTGCCCGACGGCGCCCAGGCCTTCGACGCGCGCATCGCCCTGATCCGCAGCGCCGAGAAGACGCTCGACGTCCAGTACTACCTGATTGCCAGCGACGGCAGCGGCCGCGAGTTCCTGCGCGAGCTGCAGGCCGCGGCGGCGCGCGGCGTGCGCGTCCGCATCCTCGTCGACGACCTGTACGCGACCGGCCAGGACGAGCTCTTCGCCGGCCTGGCGGCGCACGACAACGTCGCGGTGCGCATGTTCAACCCGCTGCCGGTTCGCCAGGGCGGTTTCGCCCGGCGCATCGTCCTGTCGATGCACCAGTTCTCGCGCATCAACCACCGCATGCACAACAAGCTGTTCATCGCCGACGGCAGCTTCGCCGTGACCGGCGGGAGGAACATCGCCGACGAGTATTTCGATCGCAGCGGCGCCGCCAACTTCATCGACATGGACGTCCTGTCGGCCGGGCCGGTGGTGCGCGAGCTGGCCAAGGTCTTCGACCGCTACTGGAACAGCGACGTCGTCTATCCGATCGCCAGCCTCGTCGTGGACGCGCCGTCGGCGCGGGCCTTCGACGCGCAAGTTGCCGCCGCGCCGGTCACGGCACCGACCAAAGCGACAATCGCCACCGAGCTGTCGGCGGGCCGCCTCGAGCTCGAGCCCGCGGCGGCCGAGGTCTACGCCGACGCGCCGCGGAAGGCGCTCGGCGACGCCGACGCGACGATCGTCGCACCGGCCCATCTCGCGCTGCTCGGCTCGGCGCAATCGCAGGTCCTGCTCGCGTCGCCGTACTTCGTCCCCGGCGAGCCGGCGCTGCAGGCCCTGGCGCAGATGCGCGCCCGCGACG
>DATMGW010000250.1:0-2963 GCA_035555295.1 Caldimonas sp. | reverse complement strand
GGGAGCCTGCGCGATCACCGTCGAATCGACATTGCCGACGTGCCAGCCGGCGGCGCGGACGCGCCGCGCCGCTTCGGACAGCAGCGCCAGCGAGTCAGCGCCGAGATACTGCATGTCGGTGTCCGGAAAGTGATGGCCGATGTCGCCGAGCGCGGCGGCACCGAACAGGGCGTCGGTGATCGCGTGGCACAGCACGTCGGCGTCGGAATGGCCGAGCAGGCCGTGGCTGTGCGGAACCTCGACGCCGCCGAGCATGAGCTTGCGCTCCGGCACCAGGGCGTGCGTGTCCCACCCTTCGCCGATGCGCCAGGCGGGTCGATGGCGGTTCATGACGAGGCCCTCGTTGCAGCGACGCGCGTCGCGAGCAAGCGCTCGGCGAGAGCGAAATCGGCCGGCTGCGTCAGCTTGAAGTTCTCGAGATCGCCCGGAACGAGAAGAGGCGCATGGCCCGATGCCTCGATCGCGCCGGCCTCGTCCGTGACGTCGGGGTCGGCGTCGGCCAGCGCGGCGCGCAGCGCGCCGATGTGAAACATCTGCGGCGTCTGCGCCTGCCAGACGTTGCGTCGATCGAGGGTCGTCGCACCGCGACCGGCGCGCTCGACCTTGAGCGTGTCGGCGACGGGCAAGGCGAGCAGGCCGCCGACCGCGTCGCCGGCGCAGGCGTCGATGAGGCGGTCGATCCACTCGGCGCGCACCAGGCAGCGCGCCGCATCGTGCACGAGCACCCAGTCAGAGGCTGCAGCGCCGCGTTCGACCAGCACGCCGAGACCGCGCGCCACGGTTTCGGCGCGCGTTGCGCCGCCGCAGCGGGCCACGTCGAGGCGCGGATCGTCGATGCCTGCGGCTCGCGCGTCGAATTGCGCGTCGTCGGGCGCAAGCACGACGAGGATCGAATCGAGCCGATCGACCTGAGCGAGCGCCGCGAGCGCGTGCCCGACCACCGGACGGCCGGCGATCACGACGTATTGCTTCGGTTGCCCGGCGCCGGCCCGCGCGCCGCTTCCCGCGCAAGGCACGAGGGCATGGAGGCGGGCCGCTGGGAGAAGGGCTTCAGGCATGGTGTCCGGGCGTCGCGGGCCGCAAGCATAAGCGCAGGACCCGCGCGCGCAACCCTTCGAATCGGTGCCACCGCGACCTCGTCCCTAAAATCGCCCTCTTTGCGTGCCGCATCGAACGGCGCGGTCAGCGCCTTCATGCTCCTTGTCCCCGAGATCGCCACCGGCAAGCGCTTCGCCTTGCCTCGACCGCCCGGGTCGGCCGACGCCTTGCTTCTGGCGCGCTTCGCCGCGCACGAGCGAGCCCGGCGCCACGCGCTGACCGCCGTGTTCACGGCCGACCCTGCCGACACCCAGCGCCTCGTCGAAGAGCTCGCCTTCTTCTCGCCCGGGTTGCGCGTCGCCGCGTTTCCGGATTGGGAGACGTTGCCCTACGACACGTTCTCGCCGCACGAGGACCTGATCTCCGAACGCCTGGCGACGCTGTGGAAGATCGGCCGCGGCGAGGTCGACGTCGTCCTCATGCCGGCGTCGACGGCGCTCGTCCGCCTCGCCCCGCCGAGCTTCCTCGCCGCCTACACGTTCGAGTTCAGGCAGAAGCAGCGGCTCGACGAAGCGGCGCTGAAGGCGCAGCTCACGCTCGCCGGCTACACGCACGTGAGCCAGGTCGTTTCGCCGGGCGAATACGCAGTGCGCGGCGGCCTCATCGATCTTTTCCCGATGGGATCGGCGGTCCCGTATCGGGTCGATCTGTTCGGCGACGAGATCGATTCGATCCGCACCTTCGACCCCGACAGCCAGCGCAGCCTCTTCCCGGTTCCCGAGGTGCGCCTGCTGCCGGGCCGCGAGTTCCCCATGGACGAGGCGGCACGAACCGCGTTTCGCTCGCGCTGGCGCGAGCGCTTCGAGGGCGACCCCACGAAGGCGCGGCTGTACAAGGACGTCGGCGCCGGCCTGGCGACCGCCGGCATCGAGTACTACTTGCCGCTCTTCTTCGACCAGACGGCGACGATCTTCGACTACCTCGGCGCGGCGCCGACGCTGGCGCTGCACGGCGAAGTCGACGCGGCCCTGCAACGATTCTGGGACGACACGCGCGAGCGGCATCGCTTCCTGCAGCACGACAAGGAGCGGCCGATCCTGCCGCCCGAGGCGTTGTTTCTGAAGCCCGAGGAATTCTTCATGCGCTGCAACGCGCATGCGCAGCTAGCCCTACGCGGCGGTGACGCCGGCGGTGGCTGGGCGCGGCCGCTGCCCGACCTCAGCGTCGATCGCGGCGCGCCCGAGCCGCTCAGCCGGTTGCAAGCGCACGTCGCGGCGACGCCGCACCGCGTTCTGATCGTCGCCGAGAGTGAGGGCCGGCGCGAGAGTCTGCTCGAGCTGCTGCGCGACAGCCGCATCGATCCGCCCGCGGTGGCGACGCTGGCCGAGTTCGAGTCGGGTGCCGAGCGCTTCGCGATCGCCGTCGCGCCCTTGGCGCAGGGCTTTGCGTGGCACCCCGACGCGGCGAACGACGAAGCGGCGGCAATCGAGTTCGTCACCGAGACCGAGCTCTTCGCGACGACCCCCTCGACGCGAAGGCGCCGCCGCCAGGAACCGACCAGCGACGTCAATGCGCTCATCAAGGACCTCTCCGAGCTCAAGGTCGGCGACCCGGTCGTCCACGTCAATCACGGCATCGGCCGTTACCTGGGCCTGACGACGATCGCCCTCGGCGGCCCCGAGGAAGAAGCGAGCGAATTCCTGCATCTCGAATACGCCGAGAAGGCGACGCTGTACGTACCGGTCGCGCAGCTGCACCTGATCGCCCGCTATACCGGCGTCAGCGCCGAAGAAGCGCCGCTGCACAAGCTCGGCTCGGGGCAGTGGGAGAAGGCGCGGCGAAAGGCCGCCGAGCAGGTTCGCGACACGGCGGCCGAGCTGCTCAACCTGTACGCGCGGCGCGCCGCGCGCGAGGGCTTCGCCTTC
>DATMGW010000249.1:0-16109 GCA_035555295.1 Caldimonas sp. | reverse complement strand
GCGTGCCAGGCGCGCTCGTCGCACGACACGAACTGCAACAGGCTGCCGTCGCGGCGGATCAGGAAATGCGCCGAGACACGCAGGTCGGCCACGGCCGCAAAGCAGGGATGCGCGTCCCAGTCGAGGCGGTTGGTGAAGAGCCGCTCGATTCCGTCGCCGCCGTACTCGCCCGGCGGCAGGCTGATCGAATGGAGGACGACGAGATCGACCGCCGTGCCCACCGGCCGCGGGCCGAAATTGGCCGACGGTATGCGCGCCGCCTCGGGCAGCCAGCCGGCACGCCACGCGCCGGGCGCCGGCCGGGCCGGACCGCGCTTCACTCCCGGTCGGCCGCGGTCAGGTCGCCGCCGACGTTGACGTTGAGGCGCGCCATCCGGTAGCGCATCTGGCGCAGCGACAGGCCCAGGCTGATGCCGGCGGCGGTGCGATTGAAGCGATGGTGCTCGAGAGCGCGGACGAGGATGTCGCGCTCGACGTCGTCCAGATAGCGGGCGAGGTCGCTCGGCAGGGGTTCCTCCACGGGAACCAGGGCCGCGGCGCTTCGCCCCGCCTCAACCGCCTGGTCGGCGGCGCCGAGGGGGTCGAGTTCCTGCGCCGCGCTGTCGGTGAAGACGGATTCCGGCAGGCCGAGGTCGTACACGTCGAGCACCTCGCCGCCGGAAAGCGCCACGGCGCGATGGAGCAGGTTCTCCAGCTCTCGCACGTTCCCGGGGAAGGGGTAGCGCGCCAAGTGGACGAGCGCATCGCGCGTCAGCCGCGGCGGCGGCCAGACGCCGGCGTCGCGGGCCAGCCTCTCGAGCACGCGTTCGCTGACGACCACCAGGTCCTCGAGCCGCTCGCGCAATGGCGGCACGCGGATCTGGATGACGTTGAGCCGGTAGTAGAGGTCCTGACGAAACTGCCCGGCCTGCACTTCGGCGCCGAGGTCCTTGTGCGTCGCGCTGAGCAGGCGCACGTCGACCGGCTGCTCGGTCACCGCGCCGACCGGCCGCACCGAGCGCTCCTGGATCGAACGCAGCAGCTTCGATTGCATCGACAGCGGCAGGTCGCCGATCTCGTCGAGAAACAGCGTGCCTCCGTTGGCCGCCTGGAAGAAGCCTTCGCGATCGTCGTTCGCCCCGGTGAAGGCGCCCTTGCGATAGCCGAAGAATTCGGCCTCGAGCAGCTGCTCGGGGATGGCGCTGCAATTGACGGGAACGAAAGGCATCGCGCCGCGCACGCTCACCTCGTGGATGGCCCGTGCCACGAGCTCCTTGCCCGTCCCCGACTCGCCGCTGATCAGCACCGGCGCCATGCTGCGCGCCACTTTCTCGACCAGCGACCTGACCTGCTGCATCGCCGTCGAGTTGCCGGCCATGCGGCCGAGCGCCTGGCTCGTCGGCGCCGGCGACGGCGGCGCAACGACACGGGCCGGACGCGCCGGGGCGACCGACCGGTGCAGCTCCGACGGCAGACTCGAGGGGTCGACGGTCGGCCCGCTGCCGCCGCGGCCCAGCGCCGAGGCGACGACGCCGCGAAATTGCTTCAGGTCGACCGGCTTGGTCAGGTAGTCGTAGGCCCCGGCTTTCAGCGCCTCGACGGCGTTCTCGGACGAGCCGTAGGCGGTGATGACGATCGTCTTCTCGCGCCGGCCGCTTTCCTCGAGCCAGCGCAGGACGTCCAGGCCCGAGCCGTCGGGCAGGCGCATGTCGGTGATGACGGCGCTGTAGGTGCGATCCTTGAGATGGAGCAAAGCTTCCTGCACCGTGCCGGCGGTGTCGAGGTCGTAGCCCTCGCGCAGCAGCGTCAGCTCGTAGAGCGTCCGCAGATCGGGTTCGTCGTCGACGACGAGCAGGCTGAAGTGCGAAGCAGTGGTCAATGGAGCCCCCCGTCCGACGCGTACGTCGGCCGGCCCCCCGAGGGGACGCGGGCCGGCTTGGGAGCGGCCCGGCGCTCGGCCCGCAGGATGTTCGTCGCTTCGCGAATTCTCATGACGTCAATTGCAATCGAGCCTCGGCGGGATGGAGAGCGGCACGGCGCATCTCGACGAAGAATTCGTTGCGCCGCGGCGCATCGGCAGACAACAGCCGATAGTCGATGCGCGCCCCGTATCTCTCGCAGAGCTCGCGGCAAATGTAAAGGCCCAGGCCCGCGCCGCGGCTGCGCGTCGAGAAAAAGGGCTCGAACAAATACGATTCGACGTCGGCGGCGATCGGCGCGCCGTCCGACGCGACGCCGAACTCGGCGTGCCCTTCGTCCGTCTCGCGCAGCGCCAGCAGGATCGCTCCGGGGCGCTGGCTCGCGTGCCGGCGCGCGTTGTCGAGCAGGTTGACGAGGACGCGGCGCAAATGCTCGGCATCGAAGATCACGCCGATCGGCTCGGCCGGCAACTCGACTCGCAGCATGCTCTGCTCGCCGAGCTGTACCCCGGCCGCCTGCGCCCATTCGCCGCACACCGCTGCGAGCTGCGCCGTCGCGTCGATGCTGCCGACGTCGTGGACGCGACCCGGCGCGACCTCCATCACGTCGTCGACGATGCGCTTTAGGCGCTCGACGTTCTCGGTCACCATGCGCATGAGCTGGCGCTGCGCCGGGTCGGTCGCGTCCTCGGAAAGCAGCGCGTTCGCCTGGGCGATCGCCGCCAGCGGGTTCCTGATCTCGTGGGCGATGCCGGCCGAGACGCGCCCCATCGCAGCGAGCTTTTCCTGGCGGCTGCGCGCCTGGACGTTGCGCACGTCTTCGAGAAAGAGGACGCAGACGTCTTCGCTGGCGCGCGCCTCGCGCCTTCGCGTGAAGCGCACGCGCACGCGCAGCGTGCGATGCGAATCGGGAGCGAACTGTAACGTCACGTCGCGCCCGGACTCGGGCCAGGCAGCCTCCATGAAAGCGCGCTCGACGGAATCGACCAGAGTGCCCCAGGCCGGGACGCCGCGCAGCTGGAACGGCGCGGCGCGGCTTGTCCCTTCGGGCGCGAGCAGGCGTCGCGCCGACGGATTGGCGGCGCGCACCTTGCCGCCGCGATCGACGACGAGGACGCCGTCTTCCATCTCCTCGATGACGAGGCGGTTCAGCTGCGCCTGCTGGCGCGCCATCTCGAGGCTGCCGCGCGCGCTCAGCTCCTCGCGCGCGAGCCGGCCGGCGAGCTCGCCGGCGAGAACCGTGATGACGAAGAAGCCGCTTCCGGCCAGGCCAGCCTGCGTCATCAGCAGCGTCGCGTCGCCTCCGGCGAGCAGCCCCAGCCAGGCCGTGCCGAGCAGGGCGAACGTCGCCAGCGCTGCGGTGCCGAGCGCGAGCACGCGCGGCGTCAGCACGCCGGCCATCAGCACCGGCAGGACGAGCAAGGCAACGTAGTTGAAGCTCGACCCGGGCGAGGCGAAGTGCAGGCCGGTGAAGAAGGCGAGGTCGGCGCCGATCGTCGCGATCCACTGCGGGCTACGCAGCCGGGCGAAGGTGTGCGGCGCGGCGCCGCGGCGCAACCGCGGCAGCAGCCACATGCTGATGGCAAGCGTCGCGTAGGCGCCACTCAAGACGGCAACCGGCAGCCCCGGGCGCAGTCCGAAGGCGCTGGCGACGCCGAGCGTCAGTGCGAGCGCCGCACCGAGCGCGGCGCGCGCGGCGATGAAGGCGCGATAGATGCGCTCGAAGGTCGTCGACGCCACGCCGACGCCGGGACCGCGCCGCGGCGGCAATTCGCTGCCCGGTCTCGACGCGGCGGCAATTCGCGAGTCGTCGACCAGCGGCTGCGTGTCGGTCGCCGTCCCCAGCCCGCCGAACCACGACTCGTCGATCGGCGCCGGTCGTTGCGCGCGATCGTTCACGTCCGCACCCCGAGCGCGGCGCGCGGACCCGCCGGGCGCGAGAAGCCTTCCTTCGGGCGACCGGGTCGATGCCTCACTGGTGCACCCTCGCGCTGCGCGCGGTCCCGCCGGGCGGGACGGAGCGTCCCCTTCGGAGCGGCCGGGCGGGGATGTCTCATGCGCCGTCCGGATGGGCCTTCTCGAACGCGGCGCGATGCGCTTCGCCGCAGAACACGCCGCCGCGGCCGGGCAACGCCTCGTCGCGAGGCAGATGCACGCCGCATTGCGCGCACGCCAGCATCGGCTGCGGCGTCGCGTCGGTCCGGCGCGTATCGGGCGGTCGTGGCCGTCGGCCCGTCGTGCCGCGCAGCAGCCACAGGAGCACGAACACGGCGACCAGGAAAAGAATGATCTTCATGACACCGGCGGCGGGCGATGCAGCATCACCTCGAGCACGAAGCGCGAGCCGACGTAGGCGAGCAGGAGCATGGCGGCGCCGGCGTACAGCCAACCTGCCGCCTTCGGGCCGCGCCAGCCGAAGGCGCGCCTGCCGGCGAGCAACGCGGCGAAGACGACCCAGCCGAGGATCGAGAAAACGGCCTTGTGATCCCAGCGCCACGGGTTTGCGAACCAGGCGCCGAGGACGATGGCAGCCGACAGGACGACGAAGCCGGCGCCGACGAAGCGAAACGTCAGCCGCTCGAGACGCAGGATCGGCGGGCCTTCGGCCGGCGCCTGAGCGACGGCGGCGGTATGACGCATGCGCCGCTCGGCGCGACTGAGCAGCCAGGCGTGCAAAACGGCGACGCCGAACAGCCCGTACGAGGCGATGCCGAGCAGCCAGTGGAGAGGCGCCCAGACCGATACGGCTTGCGGGTGAACCTCGCCGGGATAGATCCAGGCGAGAACGACGACGCCGATGCCGCACCAGGCGAGGACACGTCGCGCGCCGGGCAGCGGGACGAACTGGCTCTCGAGTTCGTAGACGGCGAGCACGAGCCAGATCGTGACCGAAAGCGCGGGTGCGAAGCCGAAGCGAATTCCCGGGACGTTCGAGCCGACGCCGGCCAGGTCGATGACGATCGACAGCCCTTGCGCGATCCAGCCGACCAGCAGGGCCTTGCGCAGGGTCGCCGAAAAGCGCTCGCTCGGCAGCGCCGCCCCGACGTAGCAGGCGAGGGCGACGAGGCTCGGCAACGCCAGGGCGAGCGCGAGCGGCGACGGCACGCCCGTATCGGAGCCCAACGATAGAATCATTGTTCAAGTGTACTTTCGCACCCGCGCCCGAGCGGCCGCGTGCGCGCGTGATGGCCTCTGCCCTGACCGAGCGCCTGAGCCGGCTCGTCAAGACGATGCGCGGCCAGGCCCGCATCACCGAAGAGAACGTGCAGGACATGCTGCGCGAAGTGCGCATGGCGCTGCTCGAGGCCGACGTCGCGCTTCCAGTCGTGCGCGACTTCATCGCCCGCGTAAAGGCGCGGGCGCTCGGCGCCGAGGTCGCGGGATCGCTGTCGCCCGGGCAGGCGTTCGTCGGCATCGTCAACCGCGAGCTCGCGGCAACGATGGGCGAAGGCGTCGCCGAGCTCGACCTCGCGACGCAGCCGCCGGCCGTCATCCTGATGGCCGGCCTGCAGGGCGCCGGCAAGACGACGACGACGGCCAAGCTCGCGAAACACCTGATCGAAAAGCGCCGCAAGAAGGTTCTCACCGTTTCCGCCGACGTCTACCGGCCGGCGGCGATCGAGCAACTGAAGCTGGTGACGCGGCAGGCCGGCGCCGAGTGGTTCCCCTCGAGCACGAGCGACTCGCCGCTCGCCATCGCCACGAGCGCGCTCGACCATGCGAAGCGCCACTACTTCGACGTGCTGCTCGTCGACACGGCCGGGCGCCTGGCCATCGACGAGAAGCTGATGGCCGAGATCCGCGAACTGCACGCGGCGTTGCAGCCGGTCGAGACCTTGTACGTCGTCGACGCGATGCAGGGCCAGGACGCCGTCAACACGGCGAAGGCTTTCAAGGAGGCGCTGCCGCTCACCGGCATCATTCTCACAAAGATGGACGGCGACGCGCGCGGCGGCGCCGCCCTTTCCGTGCGCGCCGTCACGGGCGCGCCGATCAAGTTTGCCGGGACCAGCGAGAAGATCGACGGCCTCGAGGTCTTCGACGCCGAGCGTCACGCCGGGCGCGTGCTCGGAATGGGCGACATCGTCGGCCTGGTCGAGGAAGTGCAGAAATCGGTCGACGTCGCCGCCGCGCACAAGCTTGCCGAGAAAGTCAAGGCCGGCGACAGCTTCGATCTGAATGACTTCCTGTCGCAGATTTCACAAATGAAGAAGATGGGCGGTCTCGGCGGCCTCTTGGACAAGTTACCCTCCGAACTCACCGGCAAAGCGCCCAACCTAGGACCGGCGCAAATGGAGCGGGCCGAGCGCGACGTGCGCCGCATGGAGGGCATCATCTGTTCGATGACGCCGCTGGAGCGGAGAAAGCCCGAGTTGCTGAAGGCGACGCGCAAGCGCCGGATCGCCAACGGCGCGGGGGTCCAGGTTCAGGAGGTCAACCGCCTCCTCAACCAGTTCGGGCAGATGCGCGACGTCATGAAGAAGATGAAGGGCGGCGGGATGATGAAGATGATGAAGAGGATGGGCGCGATGAAGGGCTTCGGAGGCTTGCGCTGAGCGCCCTCGCGCCCGTGCTCGCGCCGAGTCGCACGAACCCGAAGGATCGATGTACTTCTACCTGATCTCGGCGCTCGCCCTGGCTTGTGCCTTGGCACTGGTGTGGTGGCTGGCGCGCCGCCAGGGCACAGTCGAACGCCCGGAGCTGCCGGCCGAGCGGCTCGACACGCTGGCCGCCTGGCCGCCCGAGCCGACGCGCATCCTGCGTTCTTCGGAGCGCCTCGCGTTCAGCACCTTGAAGCTCGCGTTGCCGGGCTACATGATCCTCGCCCAGGTGCCGATCGCGCGCTTCCTGAACGTGCCGAAGCGCAACTCGTATGCCGAGTGGATGCGCCGCCTCGGCAGCCAATGCGTCGACTTCGTAATCTGCGACGTGACCTCGCAGGTCGTCGCCGTCGTCGAGATCAGGCCGCCGTCGGAGCAGATCGGCGACAAGCTGCGGTCCCGGCTCGACCGCGTCGGGCGTGTCCTGAAGGCATGCGAGATCCCGCTCCACGTCTGGAACGAGGAGCGCCTGCCGACGATCGAGGCCGCGCGCGAGAAGATCCTGCCTCGGGCCCCCGCGGTGCCGGCAAGCATCGCGAAAAGACCGGCGCCCGCGCCGGTGCCAGCGTTGATCACGGTCGGCGCGACGGCTCTGGCGGAAAGCGCGGAGGCAGTCGCCGGGCCCGCCGTCGATCCGTTCGCCGATACCGATCGCGACTGGAGCCAGGGCGAGATCATCGAGGTCGGCGAGCCGCCGGGATCGACCTGGTTCGACGAGCTCGAAGAGTCGATCTCGCCCGTCCTGCCACCCCCCGAGCAGCGCTAGGAGTCTGGGCGGCAGAAGACGCGTGCCGCACAAAGTGGCAATTTCAGGGGTCCCTGACCCCTTGGTTGCTTCGAAATAATCGATCCTGTGCCATTCTGAGAGGTCGAATTTCGGATGATCATTTTTCGATCCTTCTGCCGCCCAGACTCCTAGCCGACGAGGGCTTGCGCGAACTCGCGCGCGCGAAAGGTCTGCAGGTCGGCAAGCGTTTCGCCGACGCCGACGAAATAGACGGGCAACGGTTGCAGTCGCGAGCGCGCCCAGAGCGCGATCGCGGCGAGAACGCCGCCCTTCGCCGTGCCGTCGAGCTTGGTGATGACAAGCCCGGTGAGCTGCAGCGCGGCGTCGAAAGCCTGCACCTGAGCCAGCGCGTTCTGTCCGGTGTTGCCGTCGATGACGAGCAACACCTCGTGCGGCGCGCCGGCCTGCGCCTTGCCGATCGTGCGCCGGATCTTCTTCAGCTCCTCCATCAGATGCGCCTGCGTCGCCAGGCGGCCCGCCGTATCGACGATGACAACGTCGCAGCCGCGCGCCTTGCCGGCGACGACGGCATCGAAGGTCACGCCGGCCGGATCGCCGCCTTCCTGGCTGACGATCTCGATGCGCTGGCGACCCTTCGCTCGGAGCGACCCCGCCGCCGCGCCCGTGCCGGAATCGGCGCGCTCGGCCCAGGCGAGCAGCTGCTCGCGCGCCGCGGCGCGGAAGGTGTCGGCAGCAGCAAGCAACACCTTTTGCTCCGCGTCCATCAAGTAGCGCGCCAACTTGCCGATGCTTGTCGTCTTGCCGGCGCCGTTGACGCCGACGACCATGATGACCGTCGGTACGTGCGCGCCGACGACGAGGGGCGCCTCGAGCGGCGCAAGCAATTCGGCGACGCAGTCGGCGAGAAGGTGGCGCACGGCGGCCACGTCGCGCACCTCGGCACGCGTGACGCGACTCTGCAGATCGTCGAGGAGGTATCGGGTCGCCGCCGCGCCCGCATCCGCCTGCAGCAACGCCGCCTCGAGGTCCTCGTACATCGCGTCGTCGATGCTCGCGCCGACGAACGCCTCGGCGATGCTCGAACCGGTTCTGCGCAGGCCGGTCTTCAGCCTCGCCAGCCAGTCCTTGCGATCTTCGATCGGCTCGCCGGCAGGAATCGGAGCTGCCACATCGGCGGGCGCCGGTGTGATCGCGTCTGCCGCCGCAACAGCGGCATCGCCGACGTCCTCCCGATCAGCTGCCGACGACGTCTGGCCCGGCTCCTTCCTGCCGAAGAGCAGCTCGCCGATATCGGTGTTGAGCCATTCGAGTGCGCTGCGCGGTCGCTCGCCGGAAGCGGGAGCCGACGCGGCGGCAGAACTCGGGGGTGCTACGCCCGCGGCCGCACCGGACGAGGCCGGTGGCGCCGGCGTGTCGGCCGGCTTCTTCCTGATGAAACTGAACATGCGAGGAACGGCCAGGACAAGTGAAAGCGCCGCGCCGCGGCGGGGAAATTTGCCCGCTCCGCGAGGTCGGTCGCCTCGCGACGGCTCGCTATACTTGTGGGTTCAGGCGCTTTAGCTCAGTCGGTTAGAGCGACGGAATCATAATCCGCAGGTCCGGGGTTCGAGTCCCTGAAGCGCCACCAGACCTCATGCTCCGCCGCGCCCTCGCCCTTGCCGCCGCACTCCTGCTTGCACTGCCGGCTGCGGCGCAAGTGCAGCGGAATTTTCCGCGAAACGCCCTGCGCGGCGCGATTGTCTTCGGTACGGCGCCCGAGATCACGCTCAACGGCAACCCGGCGCGGCTCGCTCCGGGCGCGCGCATTCGCGACGCGAACAACATGACGATCGTCCCGGGCGCCCTGCTCGGCGGGCGCTTCCTCGTCCACTACACGACCGAGCTGTACGGTCTCGTCAAGGACGTCTGGATCCTCACTCCCGCCGAAGCCGCCAATCGCCCGTGGCCGACGACGCCCGAGGAGGCCCAGACCTGGGGCTTCGATCCGATCGCGCAGGTCTGGGTCAAGCCGTGAGCGCGGGAACCGGCGACCGGCCACGCGTCTACATCAAGACGTTCGGCTGCCAGATGAACGTCTACGACTCTGACAAGATGGCCGACGTCCTGGGCGCGTCGTCGGGCTACGAGCGGACCGACGACGTCGAGGCGGCCGACCTGATCCTCTTCAACACCTGCTCGGTGCGCGAGAAGGCGGCCGAGAAGGTCTTCAGCGACCTCGGCCGCGTCAGGCATCTCAAGGCCAGGGGAGCGCTGATCGGCGTCGGCGGCTGCGTCGCCAGCCAGGAAGGCGAGGCGATCGTGCGGCGCGCGCCGTACGTCGACCTCGTCTTCGGTCCGCAGACGCTGCACCGGCTGCCGGCGATGCTCGACAAGTACCGCAGCGAGGCGCGGCCGCAGGTCGACGTCAGCTTTCCCGAGATCGAGAAGTTCGACCACCTTCCGCCGGCGCGAGTCGAAGGGCCGACCGCCTTCGTCTCGATCATGGAGGGATGCTCGAAATACTGCTCGTACTGCGTCGTTCCCTATACGCGCGGCGAGGAAGTCTCGCGGCCGTTCGAGGACGTGCTCGCCGAGGTCGCCGGCCTCGCCGGGCAGGGCGTGCGCGAAGTCACGCTACTCGGCCAGAACGTCAACGCCTATCGCGGGACGATGGGAGCGACGAGCGAGACCTGCGACTTCGCGACGCTGCTCGAGTCGGTCGCCGAGATTCCCGGCATCGAGCGCATCCGCTACACGACGAGCCATCCGAAGGAATTCACGCAGCGCCTCGTCGACGCCTACGGACGGATCGACAAGCTCGTCGGCCACGTGCACCTGCCGGTACAGCACGGCAGCGACCGCATGCTCGTAGCGATGAAGCGCGGCTACACCTCGCTCGAGTTCAAGAGCACGGTGAAGAAGCTGCGCGCGATGCGGCCGGGGATCGCGATCTCGAGCGACTTCATCGTCGGCTTTCCCGGCGAGACGGCGAACGACTTCGAGCACACCATGAGGCTCGTGGACGACGTCGGCTTCGACCACAGCTTCAGCTTCGTCTTCAGCCCGCGCCCGGGAACGCCGGCGGCCGCGCTCGCCGACGAGACCTCAGCCTCCGAGAAGCTCGAACGGCTGCAGCGGCTGCAGGCGAAGATCGAAGCGCAGGGCGACGCGATCAGCCGCTCGCGCCTGGGCACCGTGCAACGCATCCTCGTCGAAGGCGCGTCGCGCAAGGACGCCGCGGAAGTGATGGGGCGTACCGAATGCAACCGCGTCGTCAACGTCGCCGAGTCGCTGCCGATCGGCGGCCTGGCCGACGTGCGGATCACCGAGGTCCGCGGCCATTCGCTGCGTGGCGAGCCGGTCGCCGCGTAAGAGTCCGGGCGGCTCAGTGGCCGCCGCGAAAGCCCCGCCACCACAGGGCGAGCGCGCAGGCGACGACCATGGCCGCGTACGTCGCCATCTTGCCGTCGTGCTCGAAGGCGACAAGGCCGAGTGCCGAGGCCGCGGCCATCGCGGCGCTCGCCCACGTGCCGAGACGAAGCCAGCCGGCACCGGCGAGCGCCTGGCGCCAGAGGAGCTTCGCCAGGGCGGCTGCGATGTAGCCGGCGACGAACGCAGGCGCGAAGAAGTTGGCGATCTGCCAAAAGGCGTCTGAAGCTTGCAAAGGAGCAACGATGCGATGGCCGACGGCGCCAGCGAGAAAGGCGACCGGTCCCGGCGTTGGCGTCGGCGGTGACGAAACGGCACGAATTTTATAATCCGCCGATGAGCGTCTTTGCTCTCGGCCTCAACCACACGACCGCGCCGCTCGATCTCCGCGGCCGTTTCGCGTTCACGGCCGAGCAGTTGCCGGCGGCGCTGCATGGGTTCCGGTCGCACCACGATCGGGCCAGCGAGGTCGCCATCGTCTCGACTTGCAACCGCACCGAGGTCTATGTGGGCGCCGACGCGGCTGGGGTCGACCCGGCGGTCGAATGGCTCGCCGGAGTCGGCGGCGTGCCGAGCCAGACGCTGCGCTCGCATGCCTACGTGCTCGAGGGCCCGTCGGCGGCACGGCATGCCTTCCGTGTCGCCAGCGGGCTCGACTCGATGGTGCTCGGCGAGCCGCAGATCCTCGGCCAACTGAAGCAGGCAGTGCGCGAGGCTGACAGCGCCGGGACCCTCGGCACGACCCTGCAGCAGATGTTCCAGCGTTCGTTCGCGGTGGCCAAGGAAGTGCGCACCTCGACCGAGATCGGCAGCCACTCGATCAGCATGGCGGCGGCGGCCGTGCGCCTGGCCTCGCAGCTCTTCGAGTCGATGGCGCAGACACGCGTCCTCTTCGTCGGCGCCGGGGAAATGATCGAGCTGGCGGCGACGCACTTCGCGGCGCGCGGTCCGCAGCGGATGACGATCGCCAATCGCAACAACGAGCGCGCCGTCGAGCTGGCGAGCCGCTTTGCCGCCGCGACGATGCCGCTCGTCGAGCTGCCGGCGCGCCTGGCGGAATTCGACATCGTCGTCTCGTGCACCGCGAGCTCGCTGCCGATCATCGGCCTGGGCGCCGTCGAGCGCGCCCTGAAAGCGCGCCGGCACCGGCCGATGTTCATGGTCGACCTCGCCGTGCCGCGCGACATCGAGCCCGAGGTCGCGCGCCTGTCCGACGTCTATCTCTACACCGTCGACGACCTCTCTGCGCTGGTGCAGACGGCAGGGGAGAAGCGCGAGGCTGCCGTCGCCCAGGCCGAGGTGATCATCGAGAACGGCGTGCAGAGCTTCGTGCAATGGCTCGACCGGCGCGGCTCGATCCCGCTGATCCAGGCGCTGCACGCGCAGGCCGACGACTGGCGCGCGCTCGAGATCGCCCGGGCGCGCAAGCTCCTGGCGGGTGGCGCCGACGTCGGCGCGGTACTCGAGGCGCTGTCGAAAGGGCTGACGCAGAAGATGCTGCACGGCCCGCTTGCCGAGCTGCGCGCCGCCGACGGCGACGAGCGGGCGCGGCTGGCCGAGACCGTCTCGCGTCTGTTCCTGCGCTCGAGAACGCGCTCACCCGGCGACGACAAGCGGTAGCGACGCTCGCGCTCCCGGCCGCCCCGTCCGGTCGGCCGCGCTCGCCGCCCCGTCCCCGCCCGCCCCACCCCCGCTGCCGATGAAACCGTCCCTCCGCCAACAGCTCGAGCGCCTGTCGCTGCGTCTGTCCGAGCTCGACGCGACGCTCGCCGATCCGGTCGTCACCGCCGACATGAAGCGCTATCGCGAGCTGAGCCGCGAGCATGCGGAAGCGGCCGAGCTCGTCGCGCTGTTTCGCCGCTACGAGGCGCGCGAGCGCGATCTCGCTTCGGCCGGCGAGCTGCTCGCGGAGTCGGCGGCGGACGCGGCGATGGCGGCTCTTGCCGGCGAGGAGGCGCAGGCGGCGCGGGCCGATCTCGAGCGGCTGCAGGCGGCCCTGCAGGGAGCGCTCCTGCCGCGCGACGCCGACGACGCGCGCAACGTCTTTCTCGAGATCCGCGCCGGCACCGGCGGCGACGAATCGGCCCTGTTCGCGGCCGACCTCGCCCGCATGTACCTGCGCTACGCCGAACGGCAGGGCTGGAAGACCGAGGTGATATCGGAGAGCGCGAGCGACCTGCGCGGCTACAAGGAGATCGTCTTCCGCATCGAAGGCGACTCGGTCTACGCGCAGCTCAAGTTCGAATCGGGCGGCCACCGCGTGCAGCGCGTCCCTGTCACCGAGACGCAAGGCCGCGTCCATACCAGCGCCTGCACCGTCGCCGTGCTGCCCGAAGCCGACGCATCGGAAGAGCTGACGCTCGATCCGAGCGAGCTGCGCATCGACACCTTCCGCGCCAGCGGCGCCGGTGGCCAGCACGTCAACAAGACCGACAGCGCGATCCGGATCACGCACCTGCCGACCGGAATCGTCGCCGAATGCCAGGACGACCGCTCGCAGCACCGCAACAAGGCCAAGGCGATGGCCGTATTGACGGCACGCCTGCGCGAAAAGGAGCGTTCCGAGCGCGCCGCCAGGGAGGCGGCGACGCGCAAGGGCCTGATCGGCAGCGGCGACCGCAGCGACCGCATCCGCACCTACAACTTTGCGCAAGGCCGCGTCACCGACCATCGCATCGGCCTGACCCTCTACAAGCTGCAGGCGATCCTCGACGGCGACCTCGGCGAGGTGATCGCCGCGCTGCAGGCGGCGCAGGCCGCCGAGCAGCTCGCCGCGCTGGAAAGCGGCCAGGCGTGAGCTCGCAGCCTCCGAGCGTCGCTGCGGCGATCGCCGCGGCGCGGGCGCGAGGCGTTGCCCTCCTCGACGCCGAGCTGATGTTGGCGCGCCTCACCGGCATGACGCGCACCGCGCTGATCGCCCACAACGATACGCGGCTCGCGGGCACCGCGGCGGCGCGATGGTCCGACTGGCTGGAGCGCCGCGCCGGCGGCGAACCGCTTGCCTACCTGCTCGGCGAGAAAGAGTTCCACGGCCTCATGCTCGAGGTGACTCCGGACGTACTGATTCCCCGGCCCGAGACCGAGCTCCTCGTCGAATGGGCCGATCAGCTGCTGCACGCCGACGCGCAGAAGACGGACGTCGTCGACCTCGGCACCGGCAGCGGCGCGATCGCCCTGGCGGTCAAGGGCGCGCATCCGCATGCGCGAGTCACGGCGATCGATTCGAGCGGCGCAGCGCTCGCCGTCGCGCGGCGCAACGCTGGCGGCCTGGCGCTCGCCGTCGAGTTCATCGAAGCCTCATGGTGGCAGGGCGTGGAGGGCCGGTGCTTCGACATCGCCCTGGCCAACCCGCCGTACGTCTGCGCCGACGATCCAGCGCTCGACGCGCTGCGGCACGAGCCGCGATCGGCGCTGACGCCGGGAGGCGACGGGCTCGGCGCGATCGCGGCCATCGTCGCCGGCGCGCCCGGCCATCTGCGGGCCGGCGGCTGGCTCGTCGTCGAGCACGGCTTCGCCCAGGCGCAGCCGGTCCGCGCTCTGCTGCAGGACGCCGGCTTCGAGGAGGTCGAGACGCGGCACGACCTCGCCGGCCATGGACGCGCGAGCGGCGGCAGGCGCGGCCGGTAACGCGCCGTCACAATGGTCACCGGCGGACGCAAGCGCGCGCCAGCAGCGTGCAAAAAGCCGCGCCCAAGCCACAAAAGCCGCGCCATTCATCGCGATCGCAACACGCGGTGACGCCGCTCCTCATACGATGATTTCCCAAGCGCAGGCTTCGCATCCTGCCGCTTCAACCGCCGGGCTGGATCGAGGAGGTTGTCATGCGAATCGCTTCCGGAATCGTCCTCTGGGTCGCCGCGCTGCTTCCGTGCGGGGCTGCCTGGGCCGACGGAGCGGGCCTGGTCACCGACGCCGACCGCGTTCCCTGGCCGCGGTTGCAAGGCCGCATCACCTACTCGGCCTACCCGGCGACGACGACCCCCTGGCACAGCGAGCTCGCGCCCGGCGTGACGAGCGGTCTCAAGCTGAACGGCTGGAGCGTCATGGGCGACCTCTATTTCGATTCGCGAAAGGCCGGCGACAAAGCGCCGGCGAGCGGCTTTCGGGCGACCAGCGGCGTCATCGTCGGCATGCACAGCACGCTGTGGGGCACCGCGTCGCCGAGCAGCGGCCTGCTCAGCGTCGATCGGCGGCTGTTCGGTCAGTCGCCGGCGTTCGGCGCGAGCGCGGCCGACCTGAACGCCGACAACGCGACGCTGCCGTACATCGGCATCGGCTACAGCAGCCTGATCGCCCGAAGCGGCTGGAGCTTCAGCGCCGACCTCGGTCTCGTTTCGCTGAGCCCGGGCAATGCGGTGCGCCTCGGCCGCGTCTTCGGCGGCGGACAAAGTCTCGACGACGTCGTCCGCGACATGCGTCTGGCGCCGGTGCTCCAGCTCGGGGTCTCGTATTCCTTCTGAATCGCTCGCCCGGCGTTTGCAGCTACAGTCGCCGGATCGACATTTCCAATCGGTTCGGCACCATGAGCGACGTCCAGCAACGCATCGGCGATCTCGTCAAGAATCATCGCGTCGTCCTGTTCATGAAGGGAACGGCGCAATTTCCGATGTGCGGGTTCTCGGGGCGGGCGATCCAGATCCTGAAGGCCTGCGGCGTCTCGGACCTGAAGACGGTCAACGTCCTCGAAGACGAAGAGATCCGCCAGGGCATCAAGTCGTATTCCGACTGGCCGACCATCCCGCAGCTCTACGTCAACGGTGAATTCGTCGGCGGCTCGGACATCATGACCGAGATGTACCAGGCAGGCGAGCTGCAGCAGGCGCTCGGCCTTCCCGCCTGAGCCGCGCGCTGCCGGCGACAGCGTGAGCGCCGCCGGACGCGCGCCTCGCGTCGTCGTCGGGATCACCGGCGCGACCGGCGCGACCTACGGCCTCAGGCTGCTCGATCGCCTGCGCGAGACGGGCCGCGAGACGCACCTGGTCGTCACGCCGGCCGGCATCCTGAACGCGCACCACGAGCTCGGGCTCGATCGCCGTGCGCTCGAAGCGCGCGCCGATGTCGCCTACAACCCGGCCGACATCGGCGCCGCGATCGCCAGCGGCTCGTTCGCGGCCGACGCGATGGTCGTAGCACCCTGCTCGATGAAGTCGCTCGCGGCGATCGCGAACGGGCTGTCGGACAACCTGCTGACGCGCGCCGCCGACGTCGCGCTGAAGGAGCGGCGCCGGCTCGTCCTCATGGTGCGCGAGACGCCTTTCAACCTGGCGCACCTGCGCAACATGACGGCGGCCACCGAGATGGGTGCGATCGTCTTCCCACCGCTGCCGGCCTTCTATCACCGGCCGCAGACGATCGACGAGCTCGTCGCCGACAGCGTCGAGCGCGTCCTCGTCCTGCTCGGCATCGCCGGGGCGGCGCCGAAGGCGTGGCCCGGCTTGTGAGCGCGGCGCCGCC
>DATMGW010000248.1:0-6681 GCA_035555295.1 Caldimonas sp. | reverse complement strand
GCATCGCCTCGATCTGCACGTGCACGGCCTGCGCCGAGTGGAAGCCCCATTCCTTGAGCGGATAGCCCTCGAGGACGTTGAGGATCTCGCAGACGATGACCCCGCCCGAGCTCGGCGGCGGCGCCGAGACGATGTGATAGCCGCGGTAGTCGCACTCGACCGGAGCGAGCTCTCGCGTCGTGTACTGGTCGAGGTCGGCTTGCGTCAGCAGGCCCTTGCCGGCCTGGCTCGACGCGACGATCGCCTGCGCCACCGGCCCCTTGTAGAACCCGGCCGCACCGGCGTCGCGGATCTGCCTGAGCGTCTGCCCCAGGTCGCGCTGCACGAGGCGATCGCCGGCGACGAACGGCTGGCCGCGGTTGAGGAATATCTCCGCCGTCGCCGGGTCGACCTTGAAGGCCTCGGTCGCCGTCGCAAACATCTCGGCGTCGCCCTGGTCGAGGACGAAGCCCTGCTCGGCATAGCGGATCGCCGGCGCGATCAGTTCGGCGCGCTTCATCGTCCCGTACTTGGCGAGCGCCGTCTCGAGGCCCGACACGGAGCCGGGAACGCCGACGGCGAGATGCCCGGTCGTCGTCGACCCCTTGACGACGTTGCCGGCGGCATCGAGGTACATGTTGGCGGTCGCGGCGAGCGGCGCCTTCTCGCGGAAGTCGAGAAAGGTCTTGCGCCCGTCGGCGAGCTGGATCGTCATGAAACCGCCGCCGCCGAGATTGCCCGCTGCCGGATAGACGACCGCCAGCGCGTAGCCGACGGCGACGGCCGCGTCGACGGCGTTGCCGCCCTTCTTCAACACGTCGACGCCGACCTCGGTCGCCAGGTGCTGCGCCGTCACGACCATGCCGTGCTCGGCGGCGACCGGCGCGATCGACGCGGCCACAACGCTGCCCGTGCAAGCGAAGGAAACAGCAAGGAACAGGACGAAGACGTCGACAAGGCGTCTACGGGGAAAAGAGGATGTCATGCGGCTTGGGACCGGCTCAAACGCCGATTCCGTCACAGACTGTAGCGACAGTGCGAGCTTGTCGCCGTAGCCGCGACGCGCGGCGCGTACAAGGTGTTACCGAGACACTGGACGACCGGGAGTTTCTTCACAGCCGCTCGGGGCGGCGCCTCGATAAGATCGACTTCCGTCGTCTCCCGCGCGCGAAATCCGCCTCGTGGATCGGCCGACGGATGCTGCCTCCACCCATGCGTCGCGTCCCGCGCCTTGTTCGTCTCGTCGCCGCCTGCTCGCTTGCCGGCTGGCTGCTCGGCGCGTGCTCGCCGATCGGTCTGGTCGCCAGCGCGGCCGGCGTCGCCACCGATACCAGCATGACGTGGGACATCGTCAAGCACGTCCACGCCAAGCTGACCGAAGACGATCCGACGCCGTGCGCGCTGCTCAACAGCGTGCAGCGCGTCCTCAACGAGCGCTGCGCCTACAAGCCGGGAAGCATCCGCAGCGCCGACCTCGCGCACACCGGGCTGCAGCAATGTCCGCTCGCCCTGGCGACGCGCGACCCGAAGCTCTGGCGCGCGCTGCCCGAGCTGCTCGAGAAGGGCGCGAGCGTCGATCGCTGCCCGGCGTCGCCGCTCGTCGCCCTCGCCAACGCCGATCCGTGCCCCGATTTCGTATCGGCCTCTCCCGAGGTGCGGCAGGCCCTCGTCACGCTCGCCGAGAGCGATCCGCGCGCCGTGCGCCACGACGTGTTCCGCATGCTCGGCTGTCCGAAGGCACGCTCCGCCGGCCTCGATCGCGTCCTCACGACCTGGCTCGATCGCGGCGACCTCGAGCCGAGCAAGCTCTCGTTCAGTCCCCTGAGCGCCGCCGACCCCGACCTTCTCGTCTCGCGCTTCGGCCGCGAGCTCGAGGTCGCCGGCCACAAGCCCGAGGCTGCGCTCGACGGCTACGACGGCGCCCTGACGAGCGGCTTCGAAGAGGCCTTGCGCACCAGCCATTGGGCCGCGCTCGAATGGTGGCTGTATCGGCTGCCGCAGCTCGCCAACCAGGCGCCGCCGCAGCGTGGCGGCCAGCTCTCCTGGGTGCCGCTGCAGCGCGTCCTGCTGCCCGGCTTCCTGCAGTTCCCGTCGACGCAGCACGACATGGTCGTCTTCCTCATGTCGCGCGGTGCCGACCCGCGCCAGAAGCTTCCCTTCGACCCGGGCAAGACGGTGATCGCCTTCGCGGCGCAGATGAAGAGCCCGATGCTCGCCGTGCTCGACCCGCCTGCGCCGCCGCGCCCCGAGGCGCCGGCGATCGCCAGGGCCGACCCCGGCCCGGCGCTGAACGGCGGTCGCGGGGCCGGCGCGGCGCCACCCGTGCGCGCCGCGCGCGCGCAGTTGAACTCGCCCGGAGCGGCGGACGCGACGACGTCGCGCTAGCGCCCGGTCGCGACACCGCCGCGCTCAGTGCGCGTGGCGGTGATGCACATCGGGATAGTGAGGGTGCCGATGCGTCAGCGCGACGTGCGCGTGCGGATGGACGTGCGGCTCGCTCCCGTCCCAGTCGAAATCGTGGTCGTGGCGATGATGTTCGTCGTGCCGGTGCGCGTGCGTATGCTGGAGCGGCGCGTGCCGGTGCTCGTGGCCGTGTCGATCGCGCAGGTGCAGCCAGACGCCGACCGCCATGAGCACGGCCGCGACCCAGAACAGCAGGGGCGGCGCGACCGGCCAGATCGCCAGCGCGAGCGCGACGCCGACGAGCGGCGCGACCGAGAAGTAGGCCGCCGTGCGCGCCGTGCCGAGGCCGCGCAGGGCGACGACGAACAGGGCCAGGCTGAGCCCGTAGCCGGCGAAGCCGACGAGCAGCGTCAGGAGGAGCGGCCGCGTCGCGGGCAGCGCGGCGCCGCCGAGCAGCGCCAGGCCGGTGTTGCACGCTCCCGCGATCCAGCCCTTGAGGCCGGCGACGAGCATCGCGTCGTTGCTCGAGACCTTGCGCGTCAGGTTGTTGTCGACGGCCCAGCACAGGCACGCCGCGACGATCAGCAAGGCGCCCGGCGCGAGCGCCGCGCCGCCCGGCTGCCACGACAGCAGCGCGCCGCCGGCGACGATGGCGAGCATGCCGGCGACGATGCGGCGATCGGCGTTCTCGTGGAACACCGACCAGGCGATCAGCGCCGTGAAGACGCCTTCCAGGTTGAGGAGCAGCGACGCCGACGCGGCGCTGCCCCGTGCCAGGCCGGCCATGAGGAGCGCCGGGCCGAGCATGCCGCCCGTGACGATGGCGCCGAGCAGCCACGGCAGGTCGGCGCCCGGGATCGAGACGGCCGTCGCCGCGGCGGCGACGTCGCGGCGGCGCAGCGCATGACGAACCGCGAGCACGGCCGTCAGACCGAGCCCGCTGCCGAGGTAGAGGAGCCCCGCCAGGAGCAAGGGCGTCATGTCGCCGACGAGGAGCTTGGCGAGCGGCGTGCTCGCGCCGAACAGGAGCGCGGCGCCCAGGGCCGGAGCCGCGTGGCGCAGCGACAGGGTCAGCTTCATCCGGGTGATCGAGGTTATTTCCACTAAACTAGAAACATGGAGAAGTTCGTCGCCGCCCCAACGCCGACGATGGGCGCGTTCGAACGTTACCTGACCGTCTGGGTGGCACTGTGCATCATCCTCGGCGTGGCCGTCGGGCAGTTCTTTCCCGAGCTGTCGCAAGCGGTCGGGCGAATGGAAGTCGCCCGCATCAACCTGCCCGTCGGCCTGCTCATCTGGGTGATGATCATTCCGATGCTGCTGAAGATCGACTTCGGAGCGCTCGGCCAGGTCCGGCAGCACGCCCGAGGGATCGGCGTCACGCTGTTCGTCAACTGGGGCGTCAAGCCCTTTTCGATGGCCCTGCTCGGCTGGATCTTCGTGCGCCACGTCTTTGCCGAGTGGCTGCCGCGCGATCAGCTCGACAGCTACGTTGCCGGCCTCATCCTGCTCGCCGCTGCTCCGTGCACGGCGATGGTTTTCGTCTGGAGCCAGCTCTGCAAGGGCGACCCCTATTTCACCTTGACGCAGGTGGCGCTGAACGACGCCATCATGGTCGTCGCCTTCGCCCCCATCGTCGCCTTGCTGCTGGGGCTGTCGTCGATCCGCGTGCCCTGGGACACGCTGCTGACGTCGGTGTCCTTGTACATCGTCGCGCCCGTCATCCTCTCGCAGCTGTGGCGCAAGGGCCTGCTGCGTCAGGGCATGCAGCGCTTTCACTCAGTGGCCGCCAAGCTCGGGCCGCTTTCGATCGGCGCGCTCCTGCTGACGCTGGTGCTGCTGTTCGCCTTCCAGGGGGAACGAATCCTCGAGCAGCCGCTCGTCATCGCCATCCTGGCCGTTCCCATCGCCATCCAGGTGGTCTTCAACTCCGCGCTGGCCTACCTGTTGAATCGCCGCCTGGGCGTCGCCTACTGCGTCGCCGGTCCGTCCGCGCTCATCGGCGCGAGCAACTTCTTCGAGCTCGCGGTCGCCACGGCCATCGGCCTGTTCGGGTTCGAGTCGGGCGCTGCGCTGGCGACGGTGGTCGGCGTGCTGATCGAGGTGCCGGTGATGCTGGCAGTCGTCGCCATCGTGAATCGCTCGCAAGGGTGGTACGAGGCCGGCTCGCACTGACGACTCGCGCTGTCGGCCCCGCCGATCCCGCTCGGCCCGGCCACGCAGGTTCTTCGGCGACGAATCGACGGCGCCGTCGTCGTCGCCGCGCTCAACGGCGGCCGATGTCGCGGACCTCGCGCTGCAGTGCCATCGCATCGAGTCGGTCGATCGGCAAGGCGAGCATCAGTTCGATGCGCCGCCTCAGCGTGACCGCCGTGTCGCGGAACTTCCGGCGCTTCTCGTCGTCGCTGCCCCGGACCGCGGCCGGATCGGCGACGCCCCAGTGCGCGGTCATGGGCTGGCCGATCCAGAGCGGGCACGACTCGCCGGCCGCCCGGTCGCACACAGTGAAGACGAAGTCGAGGCGCGGCGCCTGGGGCCCGGCGAATTCGTCCCAGCTCTTGCTGCGCAATCCCTCGGTCGGGATGCGCAGCGCCGCCAGCGCCTCCAGCGCGAAGGGGTTGCCGACGCCGGTCGGATGGCTGCCCGCCGAGTACGCCTCGAAGCGCCCCTTGCCGAGGCTGTTCATGAGCCCTTCGGCGAGGATCGAACGCGCCGAGTTGCCGGTGCAGACGAACAGGACGTTCGATATCCTTGCGCTCACGGCTGCGCTCAGCAACACGACGCCGGGGCAACCGGAATGCCGATCGGCTTGCCGCGCGCTGCCGGCGTGGCACAGCACGCCGAAGCGGCGCTCGCCGTCTTCGCCGTTTCGCTGAAGACGGGGATGCTGCCCAGGGTATGGAAGTGCTCCCAGGCGATGCCCTGCGGGTCCGTGACCCAGTGCTTCTCGCTACGCGCGTAGCAGCAGGTCGTCTCGCCTTCGTCGAGGAGCGTCATGTCGGCGGCCCGGGCGCGCGCCTTCAGCTCGTCGAGCTCGGCGGCGTCGTCGGTCTGCATGCCCAGGTGATCGACTCCAGGCGTGCCGCCCCGCGTCGAGATGGCGAAGTTGATGCGCGGGTCGTCGAGCATCCACTTGGCGTAGTCGCTCTCGAGGCGTGCCGGCTCGGCGGCGAACAGCTTCGAGTAGAAGGCGACGCTCGCCTGCAGGTCGGCGACGTGCGCGTGAACGTGGAATCGCTTCATGGGTTTCTCCTTGTGGGGTCAACGGGCGCAGGACGCTGCCTTGGCGTCGACGCCGCACGCGGCGCCCCGGCAGCAGTTTTCCGTGAGGTAGGCGAGCAGCGCGTTCATCCGCTCGTACGCGGCCCGGTAGATGATGTTGCGGCTCGATCGCTCCTGGGTCACGAGGCCGGCATGCGCCAGCTCCTTGAGATGGAACGACAAGGTGTTCGCGGGAACGGCGAGGCCCTCGGCCATCGTCCCCGGTGTCATGCCGCCCGGCCCGGCGACCACCAGGGCGCGGAAGACCTGGAGGCGCACCGGCTGGGCCAGCGCGGCCAGGGAGCGGATCACATCATTCGATTCCATGTTTCGACTTTACTGGAATCCACGAATCGTTGCAAGCACCGCGGCGTACGAATCCTTCACCCACTCCTCGGCTCAGTCGTTGGCGAAGCTGTACGGTCCGCCGCGCTCGAGCGCCTTGCGGTAGGCGGGCCGGGCGTGGATCTTCTTCAGGAAGGTCATCAGTTTCGGCCGGCTCGCGTCGAGCCCGGCGCGCTGCGCCGCCGCCTCGACCGGAAAGCTCATCTGGATATCGGCGGCGCTGAAGTCGTTGCCGGCGAACCATTCGCTCCTCGCCAGCTCGCCTTCCATGAAGTCGAGCAGGCGCTTCAGGTTCGGCTCGATCATCAACCCTTTAACCTTGCGGGAGATGCCGCGCGCGACGGGCTTGACGAAGAACGGCATGGGCCCGGATTCGATGCGGTCGAAGATGAGCTTCAGAAGCAGCGGTGGCATCGCCGAGCCCTCGGCGAAATGCAGCCAGTAGGTGTAGCGACGCCGCTCATCCGTGCCCACCGGCGGAACGAGCCGGCCCTGGCCATAGCGTTCGATGAGGTACTCGATGATGGCTCCCGATTCGGCGACGGTAACGCCGTCATCAGTGATGACCGGCGACTTGCCCAGCGGGTGCACCTGGCGCAGCGTTTCCGGCGCCAGCATGGTCTTCGGATCGCGCTCGTACTTCCTGATCTCGTAGGGAACGCCAAGCTCCTCGAGCAGCCAGAGGACGCGCTG
>DATMGW010000247.1:0-3607 GCA_035555295.1 Caldimonas sp. | reverse complement strand
AGCGTGACAACCTGACGGCGCAGCGTGACAAGCTGGCCGCCGAGGTCAGCGCGCTGCAGGCTCAGGCTGATGAGGGCCGTCGAGGCGGCTCCAGCAAGCGGCCGAAGTGACCGACCCTTCCCGTCGGGCGCCCTGCGGATGTCGATGACGCGTTGCCGGCCTCACGAAGTCGTTCTGATCGATTTGCAAGGCGCTCGTGCTCGCCACCGAGTTGATCCAGTTGGACTACGTTCCCTGTCGGAGGCCCCTGCTTCGGCCAAGGCCTCATGCCTCGACGAAAGGCGGCGCCGCAGCGGCGGCAGCGGCCGCGCGGGCAAGCGAGCGCGGCACGTCGACCGGCATGTCGAGGAGCAGCTGCGCCATGCCCTTGCCGAGCGGATCGAGCCGGTGCGAGGCCGGGCCGCCGCCGTCGAGCGCCTCGTGCAGCACGAAGTTGATTGCCGCGATCCCCGGCAGATGGAAACGCTCGACGCCGCCTTGCACGAGATGCGCGAGATACGCCTTGACGCGCTCGGGCGTCAGGCGCTCCCAGAGCAGCGGCAGCCACTCGGCGCGCCGGGCGACGACGCCGACGTTCGACAGGTTGCCCTTGTCGCCGCTGCGCGCCCAGGCGAGGCGAATGAGCGGGACCGTCTCGACGACGTCTTCGTCATCGCCGACGCCAGCGTACGCCGCAAGCGTCGGTTCGGTCGAGTGGGGAACGACGCCGCCGTAGAGCTCGATCGGCACCGGATGGCGATGGTCGGCGAGCGTGAAGGAGACGTCGACCGAGCGTTTGTTCAGCATGAAGGCGAGCGGCCTGATGAGCGGCGACACGCTCGGCCGCCCGCCGCCCGACCCGGTCGTTCCGGGCGACCACGACGTGCCGGCCGGGGCGATCTCGCGCGCGAACAGCTCGAGGGCGCGCCGGTCGGCGTGGTCGGCGACGACGCGCACCATCACCTCGCGCGAGTGCCGGGCGCGCGAGTGCGGGCCGTACGAGCTCTCGGCGCCGATCACGTCGACGTGCGTCGCGCTGAAGTCGGCCAGGCCGCCTTCGGCAAGCAGCAGGCGCGTCCGCTCGAGGATCGCGGCCGCGCTGCGCTCGGCTTTCTGCACCGCGTCGATGCCGACGATGACGAGCGTGCCGGTGGCGCGAAAGCCCTGCATCGTCGTCGCCGAGACCTTGTACGCGTCGGTCGGTGCGAGGCCGCGCGCGTCGTTCACGCGGACCCGGTCCTCGCCTTCCTGCTCGATCGTCACGCCGCGAAAATCGCAGATCACGTCGGGCAGCACGTAGGCGCCCGGGTCGCCGATCTCGTACAGCAGCTGCTCGGCGACCGCGGCGCGGGCGATCAGGCCGCCGGTTCCGGCGGGCTTGGTGAGGGTGAAGCTGCCATCGGCGCGGCACTCGGCGATGGGGTAGCCGATCGTCGCCCAATCCGGGACGCTCTGCCAGTCGGTGAAGAGACCGCCGGTCGCCTGGCAACCGCACTCGATGATGTGGCCGGCGAGGCTGCCCGCCGCGAGCTTGTCGAAGTCGTCGCTGGCCCAGCCGAACTCGTGCATCAGCGGCCCGAGCGTCACTGCGCTGTCGACGCAGCGCCCGGTGACGACGATGTCGGCGCCGGCATCGAGGGCGCGCGCGATCGGCACCGCGCCGAGGTACGCGTTGGCGCTCAGCACGCGCTCGGGCAGCGGCTCGGCGGTGAACATGTCGCGCTGCCCGGCGGCGCAGAGGTCGCGCAGCTGCCCGTTCACGTCGTCGCCTTCGACGACGGCGACTTTCAGATGCAGTCCCTGCGAATCGATCAGCTTCTGCAGCGCCTGCGCGCAGCCGTGCGGGTTGATGCCGCCGGCGTTGCTGACGACCTTGATCCGCGCGGCGGCGAGCTCGGGCAGCACCGAGCGCATCGCGATTTCGACGAAGTCGGTCGCGTAGCCGAGCTCCGGCTTCTTCGCTCGCGCCGCGGCCATGATCGCCATCGTCGTCTCGGCGAGGTAGTCGAAGACGAGGTAGTCGACCTGGCCGGAACGCACCAGCTGCGGCGCGCCGACCATGCTGTCGCCCCAGAATCCGCTGGCGCCGCCGATGCGGACGATCTTCTCGGCAGGGGGCGTCGTCATCGAGGCATTCTCGGCGAGCCGCGCACCGGCGCGCAACCGATCCACTAGACTCGATTCGCGCTTTACGCGCCGCCTGCCCACGACCTCATGTCCGCGCTCCGCACCGAATCCAGGCCGCTGCCGCGTCGTTTCGAATCCGTCGAGGCGCTCGACGCCTTTCTGGCCGCGCCGAGCCTCGAGCTCGTCGCCGACCTGGCGAAGGTGAGCGGCGACCTGATCATCCTGGGCGTTGCCGGCAAGATGGGGCCGACGCTCGCCCTCCTCGCGAAGAACGCGACGCCGCAGAGGCGCGTGGTCGGCGTCGCGCGCTTCAGCGACGCCTCGGTGCGCGACCGGCTCGAGCGCGCCGGCATCGCGACGATCGCCTGCGACCTGCTCGATCGCGCCGCGGTCGAGGCGCTTCCCGACGCGCCGAACGTCGTCTTCGCGGCCGGGCACAAGTTCGGCGCCAGCGGCAACACGCCACTCACCTGGGCGATGAACACGTGGGCGCCGGCGCTCGTCGCCGAGCGCTATCGCGCCTCGCGCATCGTCGCCTTCTCGACCGGCAACGTCTATCCGCTGACGCGCGTCGGCGAGGCGGCGCCGAATGAGGCGAGCCGGGTAGGCCCGATCGGCGACTACGCGCAATCGTGCCTCGGCCGCGAGCGCATGTTCGAGTACTTCTCGGCGCGCCACGGCACGCCGGGCCGCATCGTTCGCCTCAACTATGCGATCGACATGCGCTACGGCGTGCTCCACGACATCGCCTCCAAGGTCCATCGCGGCGAGCCGGTCGACGTGACGATGGGCCACGTCAACCTCATCTGGCAGGGCGACGCGAACGCCCAGGTGCTGCGTTGCCTGGCCCGTTGCACGACGCCGGCGACGCCGCTCAACTGCACCGGGCTCGAAGCGCTCTCGGTGCGCGCTCTCGCGACCGCGCTCGGCGAGCGCATGGGCGTCGCCGCGAAGATCGTCGGCCGCGAAGCCGAGACCGCCCTGCTCTCCGACGCGAGCGAGGCGGCGCGCCTGTTCGGCCCGCCGGCCGTGCCGCTCGACGCGATGCTCGACTGGGTCGCCGACTGGGTCGACAGCGGCGGCGCGAGCCTCGGCAAGCCGACGAAGTTCGAGATCCGCGATGGCACTTTCTGAGGCGCGCACCGTGCCGAAGGAACACGATGCGGGTCACGGGCTGCGCCTCGATCCGTTGACGCTAGACGACGTGCCGGGCGGTCTGGCCCTGTCCGGTGCGGCGGGCTGGAACCAGACGGCCGACGACTGGGCTCTCTTCATCGCCGAGGGGCGCGCCATCGGCTATCGCGACGCCACCGGCCGCCTCGTCGCGACGGCGGCGGCGTTGCCCTACGGCGATCGCACCGGCTGGATCTCGATGGTCCTCGTCGCCGAAGCCTGGCGCCATCGCGGCCTCGCGAGCGCGCTGCTGCGCGAGTGCGTTGCCCACCTGCAGGCGCTCGGTGTGACACCCGTCCTCGACGCGACGCCGGCCGGCGCGGCGGTG
>DATMGW010000246.1:0-25314 GCA_035555295.1 Caldimonas sp. | reverse complement strand
ACCGCACGCCCGCCGAACAGCTCCGAGAGCCGGGCTTCGAAGTCGAGGACCTTCGGTCCCGACGTGATCCAGCCCGAGGCCAGGACGGCGAGGACGCTTTGCGCCGTCGCGGCGTCGATCTCGGGGCGGGCGAAAGGCAGGAACGCGGGCTCGGACACGGGTCGCCTTCAGCTGCGCGAGACGACGAAGACGCCGCCCAGGATCAGGACGATGCCGAACCAGCGCATCGGCCCGAGCATCTCGCCGAACAGCCACCACGCCGCGATCGCGTTGACCACGTAGCCGAGCGAGAGCATCGGATAGGCCAGCGAGACGTCGACCCGCGACAGGGCGACGATCCAGACGACGACGCTGACGACGTAGCAGCACAGGCCCGCGAAGATCGGCCACTGCCCGAGCACGCGCGCCAGGTTCGGCAGCAGCGTCGCCGGCTCGAGGCCGATCGCGCCGAGCGGATTGACCCCGGCCTTGAGCAGCAGTTGCGCTCCGGCGTTGAGGAGAACGCCGACGAGGATCAGGAGGAAGGTCGATGGCGTCATGGTGGCGGCCCCGTGAAATTGGCGACGACGACGCGGCGCTCGTCCTGGGCGACCGGGACCATCGCCACATGCCGGGCCCGCAATTTGGCGAAGGTCTCGGGCTCCATGACCGCGATGGCCTTCGTGCCGGAGCTCCATTGGGCCACGAATGCGTCGAGGGTCGGAACCCACTTCGCCGGTTCCTGCTGCGTGCCGAACTCGAGCTCGTCGGGAGCCTCGACCATGATCATCGATCGACGCAGGTAGAACGGCAGCGTGTGGTCGAGCAGGCGCACCGAATAGATCGGCATGTCGGGCGTGAGCACCGCCCGGATCCGTGGCACGAGGTCGACTCCCGAGCTGCTTCGGCCGAAGGTTTCGTGGGCCAGCAGGGCGGTCGTGCCCATGGCGAAGATCGTCAGCGCGTAGACGGCGATGCTGCGCAGGACGTCGGCCCGGCTCAGGTGCCAGGCGAACCCCATTCCGGCAAGCGCCAGGGCGCACGCCGCCGCCATCCACGAGGCGTAGACGCGGTAGAGCGAATTCGGAGTCGTGTCATAGCCGAGATGCGAGACCAGGGGGGTGGCGAGAAAGAGCAGCGCGAGCAGCACGCTCATGAGCAGGATCTGCCTCCTCCAGGCAGGCGCGTCCAACCTGTCCAGCACGAGCCCCGCGAGCACCGCCAGGGCCGGGAAGATCGGCAGGATATAGCCGGGGAGCTTGGAGCTCGACAGGCTGAAGAAGACGAAGATGGCGGCAGCCCACAGGGCGAGGAACAGGCGCGCACGGAAGGCAGCGGACGGGGCATCGTCGCGAGCCGACTTCCCCATTCGCCACATCAGCCCGAGCCAGGGCAGGAATCCGGCCCCCAGCACGGCAATGAAGTACCACCACGGCGCCTCCCGGCGATGGACGGTCGAGGTGTAGCGCTGCCAGTGCTCGTGCACGAAGAAGAACTGCGGGAACTCGGGGTTGCGGATCGAGACGAGCACGAACCACGGCAGCGTGATCGCCAACATCAACAACGCACCGCTGAACATGTGCAGTCGGCGCCAGAGCGTCCAGTCGCGCGCCGCCAAGGTGTAGACGACGAGAACGAGGCCGGGCAGGACGATCCCGATCAGGCCCTTGGTGAGCACGGCGACGCCGACCGCGGCCCAGGCGAACCCCATCCAGGCGCATCGCGCTCGCTTCGTCGTGTCAGGGTGCTGTGCCATCAGGACGCCGCCCAGGACGCAGCTGAGGGCCCCCGACACGCTCATGTCGAGCGAGTTCAGGTGACCGGCGAGGTTCCATGCCGGCGCCGCGAGCAGCACCAGTCCGGTCAGCACGCTGACCCGCGCGCCGAACCAGCGTCGCGCGGCGAGCATCGTCACGAGCAGCCCGCCCGCGCCGCTGAGCGCCACCCACAGCCGTGCCTGCCACTCGCCGATGCCGAATGCCTGGTAGGCGAGAGCCGTCATCCAGAGATGGAAGGGAGGCTTCTCGAAGTATTTGAGCCCGTTGTAGCGGATCGTGACCCAGTCGCCGCTGCCGAGCATCTCGCGCGCGATCTCGGCATAGCGCCCTTCGTCGGTGCGCAGCAGGTGGCGCGCGTCGAGGGTCAGGAACCAGGCACAGGCGATCGCCGCGACGACGGACCAGAAGAGGACCCTGGAGCGATCGCGATCCGACGACGCGAGCGTCGGCCGGCCAGGCACATCGCTCACTCTTGCCGCAGACGGCCGCGCAGCGCGGAGGTCAAGACGAGCGCCCCGGCCAAGCGCGCAGCACCCGGGCCGCGAGGGGCCTCACCGGAAACCGGACAACGACTGCTGCGATGTCCGGCACGAGGGAAGAGGTAGGTCGTCACCGCCTTCGAGGCTACAGGCGAAAACGTGCAGGGGACGTGGAGCGTTCATGCAAAAAGCGTTGAGGCGGCCAGCAGAGCCAGCGCTGCCGAGCAGCACGGCCACAGCCCGCTGCAACCGGTCCGCGCTACTTGACGCGGCGCGGACTATAGCCTCTCACCTCTCCCCTCGGACGCGCATTGCGGTAGAGCTCGTGCAAGCCGCGAACCAGCCGCATGAAGCCGTAGCAGGCAAGAAGCAGCAGGCTCAGTTTCCCGACGCCGATGGCCAACGCTCTGGCGAAACCTTGCGCCGGCACCTCCGGAGCCGCGGCGGGCGGCGCGGCGCGAAGCGACCGTCGCTCCAGCCCGGCAAGATCGGTGACGTCGCCCGCCCCAGCCACGGCGCCGGTCTGCGCGTCGGCGGCAACCGGATTGCACGGCAGGTCCTGCCACGTCACCTTGCCCTTGGCATCGACGCAGCGATTGACCTGGGTCGCCCGCCAGTCGAGGGCTGCCGGTTTGGCCGGCGACTCGACCTCGCCTGGCAGCAAGGGCGGCAGGACGATATCGCGCCCGAGCACGGGCGTCGCCGCGAACAGGATCAGGAGTGCGAGAGCGATTTTCACCCGAGGAGCTCGACCAGTGTTGGGTTATCGCGCCGGGCGCAGTTTGGCGCAAGCGGGTTGTCATGAGTGCTTCGCGCGGACAGCAGGAAATGGCGGCTCGCCTGCGCCGAGCGCGGCAGAGGGCCGGGCCCACGAGGGCCGATTCTCAAAATGCGGCGCTCGACTCGACCGCGCCGTCGCGTCGCGGTGACCGTCCGTCGTCTTGCCTTCTGGGAATGCGGACGCAAATCCGTTAAAACGTCTGCAACTTTCCGGCCCCAGGCGGGCTCTGAATTTGCTTGCCGAATATACTGGGGTCGCCACTTGTTCCAATCGCCTGAAATCGCCGCCGCGCGCCGCAATCTGAAAGGGTCGTTCATGGGGGTCAAACTCAAGGTCGCGGGCTGGCTTGCCGTCGGTGCCGTCGCCGGTGCGTTGACGACGCTGCAGTTCGAGGCCACGGCACGCAACTCGGTGTCGCAGCTGCCGATCGAGGAGTTGCAACAACTCGCCGCAGTCTTCGGCATGGTCAAGAGCGACTACGTCGAGCCGGTCGACGAGAAGAAGCTGATCGGCGATGCGATCAGCGGGATGGTCGCCGGGCTCGACCCGCACTCGCAGTACTTCGACAAGAAGAGCTTCAAGGAATTCCGCGAAGCGACGACCGGCCGCTTCGTCGGCATCGGCATCGAGATGGGCATGGAAGATGGCCTCGTCAAGGTCGTCAGCCCGATCGAAGGCTCGCCTGCCTTTCGCGCCGGCCTGAAGAGCGGCGACCTGATCACCAAGATCGACGACACGCTCGTCAAGGGCCTGTCCGTCGACCAGGCCGTCAAGCGCATGCGCGGCGAGCCGAGCACGCGCGTCGTGCTGACCGTGTTCAGGAAGAGCGAAAGCCGCACCTTCCCGGTCACCATCATTCGCGAGGAGATCCGCCTGCAAAGCGTCCGCGCGAAGATGATCGAGCCCGGCTACGGCTGGGTGCGCGTCGCCCAGTTCCAGGACCACACGGTCGAGGACTTCGCGAACAAGGTGCAGGACCTGTACAAGCAAGACCCGAACCTGAAGGGCCTCGTGCTCGACCTGCGCAACGACCCGGGCGGCCTGCTCGAAGGCGCGGTCGCGGTCTCGGCGGCGTTCCTTCCCGCCGACGCGGTCGTCGTCACCACGAACGGCCAGATCCCCGACTCGAAGGCGACCTTCAAGGCCTCGCCCGAGTTCTACCAGCGCCGCGGCGGCTCCGACCCGCTGCGCCGCCTGCCCGAAGCGGTGAAGAAGGTGCCGCTGATCGTCCTCGTCAACGAAGGCTCGGCCTCGGCGAGCGAGATCGTCGCCGGCGCGTTGCAGGACTACCACCGCGGCACGATCATGGGCGCGCAGACCTTCGGCAAGGGATCGGTGCAGACGGTGCGGCAGCTCTCGCCCGACACGGCGCTCAAGATCACGACGGCGCGCTACTACACGCCGAGCGGCGCCTCGATCCAGGCCAAGGGAATCGTTCCCGATGTGATGCTCGACGAGACGGCCGAGGGCAACCTGTTCGCCGCCCTGCGCACCCGCGAAGCCGATCTCGAGAAGCACCTGCAGAGCGGCCAGGGCGCCGAGCAGAAGGACGAAGCACGCGAGAAGGCGCGCGACGAAGCGCGCAAGAAGTTCGAGGCCGAGCAGGCCCGGGCGCAGACGCCGAAGCCGCCGCCCGAGTTCGGCAGCGCCGAGGACTTCCAGCTCGCGCAGGCACTGAACCGCCTCAAGGGCAAGACCGTGCTCGCCAGCAAGACCGCGGTCGAGCGCAAGGCCGAGACGGAAACCAACTGAGCCCGAGCCTCGTTTCCCCGACGACGCCCGTGTGACGCACGGGCGTTTTCGTTTCCGAGCCTTCGCCATGGACGACGACGACCTGCTGCGCTACTCGCGCCACCTGCTCCTCGACGACATCGGCATCGAGGGGCAGCACAAGCTCATCGCCGCGCACGCGCTCGTCGTCGGCGCCGGCGGGCTCGGCTCGCCGGTCGCGCTCTACCTCGGCAGCGCAGGCGTCGGCCGCATCACCCTGGTCGACGGCGACCGCGTCGATCTGACCAACCTGCAGCGGCAGATCGCGCACGACGTGTCGCGCGTCGGCGAGCCGAAAGCGCAGTCGGCGGCGCGCTCGATCGCCGCGATCAACCCGCGGGTCGCTGTGACGGCGCTCGTCGAGCGCGTCGGCGCCGACCGGCTCGACGCGCTCGTCGCCGACGCCGACGTCGTCGTCGATTGCAGCGACAACTTCGCGACGCGCCATGCCGTCAACGGCGCCTGCGTGCGCCATGCCGTTCCGCTCGTTGCCGGTGCGGCGATCGGCTTCGACGGCCAGATCTCTGTCTACGACACGCGCCGCGCCGAGTCGCCCTGCTATGCCTGCGCGTTTCCCGAGGACGCAGCGTTCGCCGACGTCGCCTGCGCGACGATGGGAATCTTCGCGCCGCTCGTCGGCATCATCGGCAGCATGCAGGCAACCGAGGCGCTGAAGCTGCTCGCCGGCATCGGCACTTCGCTCGCCGGGCGGCTGCAGATGCTCGACGCCAGAACGATGGAGTGGACCGAAGTTCGCGTCGGGCGGGACCCGGCCTGCCGCGTCTGCGCCGGGCGCCTCGGCGCCTGAGGCGGGCGGCGGGCGGACTGCACAGGCAGCGGCGGCGCAGGGCCCTGCGGCCTGTTAGGCTTGTCGCGATGGACAAGCCCAGCGCCATCCCGGCACGGCCCTTTCCGACGGCGCAGGAAGACGCCGAGAAGGAAATCGTCAGCCCGACGGCACGCTACGAAGGGCCGGGCAGCGCGTACCGTCTCGCCTTCACCGACACCGAGTTCCTGCTGCGCGAGGAGCTGCGCCCGATCCGCCTGCAGCTCGAGCTCCTCAAGCCCGAACTCGTCCAGGACGAGCAAGGCGTGGAGGCGACGATCGTCATCTTCGGCAGCGCCCGCATCCTTGCGCCCGACGTCGCCGAGCTCGCGCTCGACGCGGCGCGCGCCGGCGGCGATCCGCAGGCGCTGCGGATCGCGCAAACGCGGGTGGCGATGTCGCGCTACTACGAAGAGGCACGACGTTTCTCGGCGATCGTGACGACGCGCTCGGCGACGCTGGCCAAGCCGCTCTACGTCGTCACGGGCGGTGGCCCCGGGATCATGGAAGCCGGCAACCGCGGCGCCTTCGAGGTTGGCGGCAAGAGCGTCGGCCTCAACATCGTGCTCTCGCGCGAGCAGGTGCCGAACCGCTTCATCACGCCCGAGCTGTGCTTCCAGTTCCACTACTTCGCGCTGCGCAAGATGCACTTCCTGATGCGCGCCGTCGCGCTTGTCTGCTTTCCCGGCGGCTTCGGAACGCTCGACGAGCTTTTCGAGGTGCTGACCCTGAAGCAGACCGGCAAGTCGCGGATGCGCCCCATCCTGCTCTTCGGCCGCGAGTTCTGGACCCGGCTCATCGATTTCGACCTGCTCGTCGACACCGGCATGATCTCGGCCGAAGACGTTCATCTCTTCCGCTTCGTCGAGACCGCCGAGGAAGCCTGGGCGATGCTGGCGGCGGAATACGGCTACGACCTGCCGGACACGACCACCGGCGAGCTCGCCCTGGATATCTAGCCTGCTTCCGAGATGAACCGACGCATCAGCCTGATCGGCGCGCCCACCGACATCGGCGCCGGCAGCCGCGGCTCGAGCATGGGGCCGGAGGCGCTGCGCGTCGCCAACATCGGGCCCGTGCTCGAGGGCCACGGCCTGGAGGTGCTCGACCGCGGCAACCTGGCGGGCCCGCCCAATCCGTGGCAGCCGCCCGAAGACGGCTACCGTCATCTCGACGCCGTCGCCGAATGGAACCGCAACGTCCACGCCGCGGTACACGTCGAGCTGGCCGACGGCCGCATGCCGCTCCTGCTCGGCGGTGACCACTCGCTCGGCGTCGGCTCGATCAGCGCCGTCGCGCGCCATTGCCGCGAATCGGGAAAGAAGCTGCGCATCCTCTGGCTCGACGCGCACGCCGACTTCAACACCAACGTGCTGACGCCGAGCGGCAACATCCACGGCATGCCGGTCGCCGTGCTGTGCGGCTACGGGCCGAAGGAGCTGATCGAGATCGGCGGCAAGGTGCCGGCGATCAGCCCGAAGCAGGTGCGGCTGATCGGCATCCGCAGCGTCGACGCCGGCGAGAAGAAGTTCGTCCACGAAGCCGGCCTCGAGGTCTTCGACATGCGCTACATCGACGAGATGGGAATGCGCCACACGATGGAGCTGGCGCTGGCGACGATCGACGCCCACACGCACCTGCACGTCAGCTTCGACGTCGACTTCCTCGACGCCGACGTCGCCCCCGGCGTCGGCACGACCGTCAAGGGCGGCCCGACCTATCGCGAAGCGCAACTGTGCATGGAGATGATCGCCGACACCGGCGCCCTCGCCTCGCTCGACCTGATGGAGCTGAACCCGGCCCTCGACGTGCGCAACCGAACCGCCGAGATCGCCGTCGACCTGATCGAAAGCCTGTTCGGCAAGAGCACCCTGATGCGGCGCTAGCGCCGCGCCGCTAGGGCTTGTCGGGGCAGGCCGTTCCCGCGGGGATCTCGACGCGCTCGACGAGCTTGCGCTCGGGCTTCGGCAGATGGCCGAAGAGATGGATCGAGCGGCGCAGTTCGAACACGCCGGGGCGCTTCGGCTCGGGAGTCAGGAGCAGGTCGACCGATTCGTCGCGCAGGTCGATCGTTCCCGATCCGGTGGTTCTGGTGTTGACGCTGTCGATGACGAGGTTGCGCACGCGTGCCCGGCCTTCCACCAGGTCGAAGGTCGCGGCCGCGCAAGGCAACGCCAGCGGCTCGTTGCCGCTCGCCAGGGTGCGCATCAACTTGCCGCCTTCGAGGCCTATCTCGGCGTCGAGCAGGCTCGGGATCGTTCCGTTCAGCAGCGCGACGTGGGCAGGACCCGTGACGCTGGAACGCAGCGCCGTGGCGTCGTTGCCTTTCGCCTTGAGCGCCAGTGCGCCGCTCAGCGTGCCGGTGATGCGCTTGTTCTTGTCGACCTTGCCGAGCAGCGCCTCGACACGGATGCCGTAGGTCTCGATCCTGGCGTCGGCAACGGCGAGGGGTTGGCGCAAGTCGAGCCCGAGCCGGCCGATCGAGTGGCCGCCGGCCCAGCCCAGATCGAGGTCGGAGACGGCGAGTTGTCCGCCTGCGAGGTCGGCCTTGAGGCGCAGGCTTTGCACGAGGGCAAACGCAGCGGCGTGGAAGCGCTGCGCCTCGAAGCTCAGGTCGGCATCGAGGTCGCGCGCAGCGGCGAAGACATCACGACTGGCCGACGCCGACGAAGCCGGCGCAGCGACGGTGGTCGCCGCTTTCTGCGTGGCCGCGGCGGGCTCGCCCGCGAGCCAGAGGAGATCGGCGAGGTCGGTCGAGTCGCTGTGCACGCGCGCCTGCACATGGCGGCGCTTCTTCTCGCCGCGCGACCAGGCGAGGTCACCGGTGAGATCGGTCGCTCCGACCCGGACCTCGGCGCCTGAGACTGCGTAGCCCTCGGCGTCGGCGAGCAAGTGCCCTTCGCCGCGAAAGGCGCGCGCCTCGGCGCCGTAGCGACGGCCGACGAAGGTGTGCAGCAAGGCCAGCGATCGACCCTGCACTGCGACGTGCGCGTCGAAGCGCGGCGAACGGAAGATGTCTGCCGTGCGGCCGTCGACGTCGAGCCGCGTGCCGTCGACCTGAGCGCCGCCGCGTACGCCGAACCAGCGTCCGGTCTTGAGAAAGGACAGTACCGTGCCGGTCTCGACCCGACCTTTGAAGGCGACCTCGCGATAGGCGCCGTCGAAGTCGATCTGCATCGTGAGCGGTTCGCCCGGCGCTGCCGCCGACGTTTGCGCCGGCGTATCGTGGGCCGCCGTCTGCAGGCGCAGGTCGATGCCGTGGTGAATGAAGCTGAGCCGGGTCGCGTGCGGCTCGAGGGCGTAGAACCAGTAGTGCCCCAGGCCGCGATCCAGGGGCTCGCGCAAGCGCCAGTTGCGCAGGCCGTCGGCGCCGGTCTCGAGGTTGACCTCGCCATTGCGAAGCACGAGCAGGGTGACGACGCGCCGGTCTTCGAAGCGCTGCCAGGCGAAAACGAAGGTCGCTTCGTCGAACACGGCGAAAGGCCGGCTCGTATCGGCCCACGGCGCGTTGGCGATGCGCACGCCGCGCAGGTACACGGCCGGCGCCAGCGCCGTCGTCAAGCCGACGCGAAGCGAATCGAAATGGACGGCGCGCCCCGAAGTCTCGCTGAGATAGCTGCCGACGAGCAGCGCCAGCCACCACGGATGCGCGACGATCGCCACGAGGACGAGAACGGCCAGCGCCAGGGCTGCGCGCAGCGCGATCGTCAGGCCGCGCGAGCGACCGCGCGCGGCGTTCATCGGCGCGGGCCCCGTCTCCTCGTTCCTGGCGGTCGCATGGTGCGGCATCGTACCGGCCCGGCGCGCCGCGAAAACAAGACCCGCGCGGGAACGACGTATGCTGGTGTGGTTGAGCAATCGGCAAAAAGGATGCCCATGAACGACCCTCGTCCCTCCAGTCGACCCGAGCCCGCTGCGAGCCCGCCTGCGCAGAGACCAGCGCCGACCGCTGCCGCCGGCAAGGACGAAGCCTCGAAGCAGGCCAAGGGCGCCGGCTGGGACGATGACGACGAGCCGTGGCGCCATGCGCCGGTCGCGCCGCGCGACGAGAGCCCGGCGGAGTCGCTGGGACGATCCGTGTCCGAAGTCGTGACCGGTCCGCTCCGGGACGAAGACGCCGCCGAGGCCAGGACGAAGCCGTAGTTGCCGGACCGAGCGATGCAGCGCGGCTGGCTCACGCGGCACGACCGGCCTTTGCCCGAGCGACCGTGGCGCGAGGAATGGCGGCAGAGCCGCTAGTGCCCGAGCCGACGCGCGCCGATATCGACGCGCTCGCCGGCCCGGCGCTGCTCGAGTTCGGGACCTCGTGGTGCGGCTTCTGTCGCGCCGCGCAGCCGCATATCGCGCGCGCGACGGAGGCGCATGCCGGCGTGCGCCACCTCCGGATCGAAGACGGTCCGGGCCGCCGCCTCGGGCGCTCGTTTGCCGTCAAGCTCTGGCCGACCCTGGTCTTCCTGCGCGGCGGCCGCGAGGTCGAGCGACTCGTGCGGCCGCGCGACGCAGCACCGATCGCGGCGGCGCTGGCCCGCCTCGAGACCGCGTCGTAGGATGCACTGAACAAGTCCTCGCGGGGCGCGGCGGTTTAGCGCACCCCAGGCGGGCCGCGTGGCGAACACCGACCCGCTGTGCTAGCGTTTGGGCGCGCTCGCAAAGGCTGGCGAATTCCTGAGGCGCGAGCGGGCATGAGCGACATCTTCATCAGCTACTCCAGTGCCGACCGCGACCGCGCGGCACTGCTGGCGCACGCGCTGCAGGCGCGCGGGTGGTCGGTATGGTGGGATCGGACGATTCCGCCGGGGCGCCAGTTCGACGAGGTGATCGAGGAGGCGCTCGACGCCGCGCGCTGCGTCGTCGTCCTCTGGTCGAAGGCGTCGATCGCTTCGAGCTGGGTCAAGAACGAAGCGTCCGAAGCGATGCGACGCAAGGCGTTGATCCCGGCGCTCATCGACGTCCAGGTGAGGATCCCGCTCGAGTTCCGCCGCCTGCAGGCCGCCGACCTCTCGCAGTGGCACGGCGAGACAACGATGCCGGAGTTCGAGCAGTTCTGTGCCGCGATCGCCGGCGAGCTCGGCGCGCGGCAGCCGGGCCCGTCGCCGGCACCCGCGCCCGAGCCGCCGCGGCCGGTGCCGGCGGCGACGCTGCGGCCTGGGCCGAGCGGCAATGACGGGACGGCAGCGACGCCGCGCAGCAGGAAGCCGCTCTTCATCGGCATCGGCATCGGCATCTTCGTTCTCGTCATCCTCGCCGCGTTCCTCGGCGACCAGCCGCAGAACCTGCCGGCGCCGGGACCCGCGCCGTATACGCCGCCGGGCAGCCTCGCCACGACCGGCGTCGACCCCGGCATCCACGCCAACCTGGTGTGGCGCGACTACGTGCTCGCCTACTCGGGCAACGTGTCGTGGGACGGCACGTCGAACTGGGCCGTCATCGCCGCCAGCGTCAGCGACGGCTACACGCACCAGTCGCTCGGCAACCGGCAGCTGCGCGCCAGCGTCGTTCCGAACGGCCCCGGGCAGATCATGCTGTCGACGAGCGTCCCGGTCGCCGGCGACAGCCGCACGCCTGGCCCGCACTCGCACAACGTCAACCTGATCTTCCAGGCGCAAGCCGACGGCAGGTGGATGTTCGTACAGAACTGCATGTCGCCGACCGATTGCTATTGAAGACGAAAGCATCCCCGCCGTGAAGATCGCGACCTTCAACGTCAACGGCGTCAACAGCCGCCTGCCTCGACTCCTCGAATGGCTCGAGGAGGCGCGACCCGACGTCATCTGCCTGCAGGAGCTGAAGACCTCCGACGAGACCTTTCCGATCGGAGCGATCGAGGCAGCGGGCTATTCGGGGATCTGGCACGGGCAAAAAGGCTTCAACGGCGTCGCCGTGCTGGCGCGCGACGGCCGGGTCGAGGAGCGGCGGCGCGGCCTGCCCGGCGATCCCGACGACACGCACAGCCGCTACCTCGAGGCGTCGGTGCTGGGCCTCGTCGTCGCCTCGATCTACCTGCCGAACGGCAACCCGCAACCGGGCCCGAAGTTCGACTACAAGCTCGCCTGGTTCGATCGTTTGATCGGGCACGCCGCTTCGCTCGTCGCCAGCCCGCAACCCGTGCTCCTGATCGGCGACTACAACGTCGTCGCGACCGACGGCATCGGCGACATCTACTCGCCGGCGTCGTGGAAGAACGACGCCCTGCTGCAGCCGCCAAGCCGCGCCGCGTACCGGCGCATGCTCGCGCAAGGTTGGACCGACGCGATCCACGCGCTACACCCGGGCGAGCCGATCTATACGTTCTGGGATTTCTTTCGCAACCGTTTCGCCCGCGACGCCGGACTGCGCATCGATCACCTGCTGCTCAACGCACCGGCTACCGCCCGGCTGACGCAAGCCGGCGTCGACAAGGCGGTGCGGGCCCGCGAAAAGCCGAGCGACCACGCACCGGCCTGGGTCGTGCTCGACTGACGAGCCGGGCGGCGGCCAACGCATCGACTTCCCGCGCGGGCCGTCGAATTCCGCTCATGCAAGCGTCGGAAGACGCCTACTGCGCCGGCGACGAGCGCGCCTTCACGCCTGCCACACGCCGTAGCCCGCCTCGCGCAGGCCGATCGCCAGCTCGACCTCCATCTCGCGCGCCGCCTGGTAGGGCATCGGGTTGTAGACCGCATAGAGCTGCGGCAGCAGGCGCAGGCCGTATTCAAGCACGTAGCGGTTCGCCTGGATGCCGGCCTTGTGCTTGTCGAAGCGCAGGTCCGGATCGAGCCCCGTCATGCCGACGTAGACGAACGGCATGCCGAGCCGATGCCCGGGATTGGCCTTGCGAAAGCGCGCCTCGTTCCAGACCCGGTCGGCGAGCTCGACGACCTAGACGTGGTATCGGTGCGCAGGACGGCGCGGCGCCATCGTGTCATTCTGGCGCGGTCGCCGCCTCGACCGGCCCTCGGCAGGCGTCGTGGCGAGCGGCGTTGCGCGGCGCGCCGCCGACTACGGCGTCAACATCGGCGGGCCGGTCAGCGTCGACATGAAGGCCGTCAAGGCGCGCAAGGAGCGGGTCGTCTCACAGTCGATCGAAAGCCTGACGAAGTGGATCGGCAGCACGCCGAACCTGACGCTCGTCTGGGGCCACGCCCGCTTCACCGGGCCGCACGCGGTCGAAGTCGGCGGCAACGCGATCGAAGCGGCGAAGATCTTCATCAACGTCGGCGGGCGCGCCGTTCTGCCGACGTGGAACGGCATCGACAGCGTGCCCGTGCTCACCAACACCTCGATGATGGCGGTCGATTGCCTGCCCGAGCATCTGATCGTCGCCGGCGGCAGCTACATCGGCCTCGAGTTCGCGCAGATGTACCGGCGCTTCGGCTCGCGCGTCACGGTTGTCGAGTACGCCGACCGACTGATCGCGCGCGAAGACCGCGAGGTCTCGCGCGAAGTGCAGGCGATCCTCGAACGCGAAGGGGTCGACTTCCACTTCTCGGTCCGCAGCGCCAGGGTCACGCCGGGCCAACGCGGCCGAGGCGTTCGCGTTGCGCTGAACACTGGTGGCACGGCGCACGAGCTCGAAGGCAGCCACCTCCTCGCCGCCGTCGGCCGGCGCCCGAACACCGACGACCTGGGCCTCGACCAGGCCGGCATCGCCTGCGACGCGCGCGGCTTCATCGGCGTCGACGACGAGCTGCGCACCAACGTTCCCGGCGTCTGGGCGCTCGGCGACGCGAACGGCCGCGGCGCCTTCACGCACACCTCGTACAACGACTACCAGATCGTCGCCGCGAACCTGCTCGACGACGGCAGGCGCCGCGTCGGCGACCGCATCACGGCGTACGCGCTGTTCACCGACCCGCCGCTCGGCCGCGTCGGCATGAGCGAAACCGAGGCGCGGGCGCGCGGCAAGCCGGCGTTGGTCGGCGTGATGCCGATGACCCGCGTCGGCCGCGCCAAGGAGCGCGGCGAGACGCAGGGCTTCATGAAGGTGCTCGTCGACGCCGAAAGCGAGCGCATCCTCGGCGCGGCGCTGCTCTGCATCGAGGGCGACGAGATCGTCCACTCGCTGCTCGACGTGATGGCCGCCGACGCCTCGTACAAGGTGGTCCGCGATGCGGTGCACATCCACCCGACGGTGAGCGAGCTGATCCCGACGCTGCTCGGCAACCTCGTTCCGCTCCAACCCTAGTCCACTGAACGAGGATCCACGGTCACCACCTGGGTGCCCACGACCTGCGCCTTCCATCGCCATGCCGCGAAGCGCTTGCCCCCTTGGTCGTGACCTCGTTCTCGAACCCGTCCATAGGGTCCCGGGCGAAGAAGAGTTGCGAGCTCACACGAGATAGGGAACGAGGGCGGCGACGCGCTCGCTGTACGCCTCGTAGGCGGCACCGAACCGCTCGCGCATCCAGCGTTCCTCGACGCGGAGCTTGCGCCACAGCGCCCACACGACGAGAGCGACCGCGACGACACCTCGCCATTCCCCGCGGGCAAGCCCAGAGCCGACGAAGGCAAGCAGGAGCCCGCTGTAGATCGGATGGCGAACGAAGCGGTACGGGCCGCCGGTGACGAGCTCGTGGCCTTCCTTCAGGGTCACGATGCCGCTCCAGTTCCGGCCCAGGTGCAGGCGGGCCGAGACGGTGAAGAGCAGGCCGGCGACAGTCAGCATCGCCCCCGCCCAGAAGGTCCAGGCCGCCCACGGCAGGAAGCGTTCGTTCAGGACCGCAAGCGGAACGCTCGGCAACCACAGGAGCGCGACGGCAAGTGCAAGGGGAACGATGTGCAGAAGGCGCGACGCCATCGACTCGCGCCGGGCCGTGGCCTTGACGTCGTGTGAGAGAAGCCACCAGCAGGCCGCCCAACCGAGCCACAGGGCGGGAAACAGGAATCGGTACGCGAGATCCATGGGAGCGCCGTCAGGTGGCAGGCGCGCACGCCTGGGCGAGATACATGATTCGCGAGACGGCTCGACTTCGGGAGAGCTCGACGACGGTTTCGAGATAGCTTCGCTGCTCCTCCCAGGCCGGCGCGCCTTGAAGGCGCTCGAGCTCCGCCCGATGCGTCCGCATCGCCGCCAGCCTGCCGGCGGCGTTCTTCAGCACGCTCTCGGTTCGATCCTCGGTGTCGACGAGGCGAAAGCCTGCCGACTCCAGCAGACGCTCGTTCCACCCAGGAGCAACGAACTGCGTGTAGCCATGGACGCTGCGCTTGCGTATGTCTTCGTTGGAGACCGCGCCGGTGATCACTCCCGCATCGGTAAAGAGAAACCTCCCTCTGTCGCGGAGCAGCCTCGCGGCCTCCAGGAACAGCTTCAGGCGGTCCCGCAGATGCAGAACCACGTCCAGGGACATCGCTGCATCGAACGAAGCGGGCGCGAACCGGAGCGGCTCGTTCAGATCGGCCTCATCGACTGAGAGCCGGGCTTCGATTCCGAGCGCCGCGCATCGCAAGCGGCCGGCCCGCACCGCCGACGGGCTCAGTTCGACCCCGGCTCCCGCGCATCCGACTGTCGCGACGACGAAGGCGAGCGGTCCGGCCGGGCCGCAGCCGAGGTCGATGAGATGGCTGGAGGGAGCCAGGCGGAGCCGGGCCATGTCTGCACGCAGCTCATCGGCACCGACCCAGGAGTGCTGCCCGATGTCTTCGCCGTACGCTTCGCGGCGAAACTCGCGCATCCACGGCGCATCGAATTCGCGATAGAACGACTCGTAGCCGTCTGCCCGCGGCAGCGGGGTAGTCGTGCGATCAGGCGCGTCCATAGCCGACCTTCTTGAACATGTCGATGTTCCATGAACTCCGCATCGTCCTCGCCCATGCGCATTGTGACGACGATGCATTCGAGCGCCCGCGGCGTCGCAATGGCACCACTCTTGGGGATGTGCGACGACAGGCACCGTTCTACAGTGCGGCCCTCGTCCGCTACGCCTTCGCAAGCCCGCCCGCGCTGGACTTTGTCCTTCACATCACCGACGATCTACGCGGCCGCGGCGCAGGCCAGGACAAGCCCTTCGCAGCGAACAACCAGGCCGTCCTGGGAGGCTCGAGCCGGCCGGCAAAAGAGGCGTCGGCAGGACTTCATCGAACTGAGAGGAGATTGACATGCTACGGATCACCATCAACGGCGTCTCGCTCGATCCATCGTCCAGCGTCCCGAGGGTCGCGGCGATCGGCAAGGGCGGAGCGGCGAAGTCCGATTACATCCTGGTCCAGTCGGTCGAGCCGATGACGGGCGAGCAGCTGGCGCGCCTGAACCGCGCCGGTGCGGTGGTCCACGAGTACGTGTCCGACAACACCTATCTCTGCGGCTTCAAGGGGACGTCGCTCGTCAAGGTCCGCGGCCTGCCGTTCGTGGCCTGGGCCGGCGTGTACGACACCGCGTTCAAGATTCCGCCGAGCGTGCGCCCGCCGGCCCCGGCCGATCGCGGCGCGACCATCGGCGGCGTCGCGCCGGCCACCTCGACGTCGCGGGCGCTGCACAAGATCGACGTCGTCCTGCACAAGGGCGTCAAGTCCGACAAGGCGACGCTGCGCAAGAAGATCGCCGCGGCCGCCCGCATCAATCCCGACGACCTGGAGATGAGCCGCAACAAGGTCCGCCTGCGCGTGCAGGACCGCTACCTCGACGACGTGGCGGCTCTCGACGAGGTCCGCTACATGGCGCCGGCGCCCGTCTTCCGCCTCTACAACAACGTCGCCCGCCCGATCCTCAACGCCGACGTCGTCGTCAACGGCACGACCTATCAGGGCGCCGGGCAGATCGTCGTCGTCAACGACACCGGGTTCGACAAGGGCTCGACGACCAACGTTCATCCCGCGTTCACGGGCCGTGTCGCCAAGCTCGTCGCCCTCGGGCGACCGACCTCGGACGACCCCGACGGCCACGGCACGCACGTCGCCGGTTCGGTGCTCGGCGACGGCAACTCGCCGTCGATGGGAGGCAAGATCCAGGGGACGGCACCGAAGGCCAAGCTCATCACCCAGTCGCTGCTCGACTCGGGCGGCGGCCTCGGCGGCATCCCGAACGATCTGCACGACCTGTTCAAGCCTCCGTACGACAACAACAAGGCGCGCATCCAGACCAACTCCTGGGGCTCCGGTCCCGGCGCGTATTCGCCCAGTTCGAACGAGATCGACGACTTCATCTGGAGCCACCCCGACTGCGTGATCTGCTTTGCCGCCGGCAACGACGGGAGGGACGGCAATGCCAACGGCGTCGTCGACAACGGATCGATCGCCGGCGAGGCGTCGGCGAAGAACTGCATCAGCGTCGGCGCGTCGGAGAGCAACCGCGCCAAGTTCCAGGCGACCTACGGTGCCTACTGGCCGTCGGACTATCCGGCCAACCCGCTCCACGACGACCGGATCGCCGATCATCCCGACGGCATGGTCGCGTTCAGCAGCCGCGGGCCGACCCACGAGGGCCGGATCAAGCCCGACGTCGTCGCCCCCGGCACGTGCATCCTGTCGACGCGCTCGCGCAATCTCGTCACGGCTTCGACCGACTACGGCGTGTCGTCGGATCCGGCCTTCTTCTTCGACGGCGGCACGAGCATGGCGACGCCGCTGGTGGCAGGCTGTGTGGCGGTGGTCCGCGAGACGCTGGTCAAGAACGGGACGCTGACGCCCAGCGCCGCGCTCATCAAGTCGCTCCTCATCAACGGCGCGGTCACCCTTCCCGGGCAGTACAGCCCGACGGAGGCGGGAACGTCGCCGAACATGTCCTCGGGCTGGGGGCGCGTGAACCTGGCGGGATCGATCATCATCCCCGGTCCGAATCCGAACGGCGGATTCGGCGACCAGCCACCGTTGAAGCAAGGGCAGGACGGAACGGTCACGATCACGATCCCGAAGAAGCCGGGAACCGGCGCGCACACGACGGGAACGGGCTACACGCTCAAGGTCACGCTGGTCTGGACCGACCCCCCGGGAGCCAAGCTGCAGAACGATCTCGATCTGATCGTCAAGGCGTCGAACGGCCAGGTGCGGCACGGGAACATGGGCACCTCGAAGAAGTTCGATCGCGTCAACAACGTCGAGCAGGTGGTCTGGGACAACATCCCCGCCGGCACGGTGACGATCACCGTGCACGCCTTCCACATCACGCAGTTCGCCCAGCCCTGGGCCTACGCCTGGCGGATCAGCTGACTCCCGCCTTGCCGGCCGGGCGACTCACGAGCAGACCTCGCGAGTCGCCCGCTCGCGTCGTCGCCGGCTATCATCGCGGCCCCGAATGCGAAGGAGACTCAGCGATGGCTTCATTTCGTCGTTCCCTGATCGCGGGCGCTGTGCTCGGCGCGTGCGTGATCGGCGCCCAGGCCGCCGGCTTCACCTTGAGCAGCCCCACGATCAAGCCGGGCAGCATGCTCAGCGATGCCCAGGTCTTCAAGGGCTTCGGTTGCGAGGGCAAGAACATCTCCCCGGCCTTGAAGTGGAGCGGAGCGCCGAGCGGCACCAAGAGCTACGCCGTCACCGTCTACGACCCCGATGCGCCGACCGGCTCGGGCTGGTGGCACTGGGTCGTCTACAACATCCCGGCTTCGGCGAGCGAGTTGCCCGAGGGCGCGGGCGCTGCCGACGGCAAAGGCATGCCGGCCGGTGCCGTGCAGGGCCGAACCGATTTCGGCGCGGCCGGCTTCGGCGGCGCCTGCCCGCCGGCGGGCGACAAGCCGCACCGCTACATCTTCACCGTGTACGCGCTGAAGACCGATAAGATCGAGGCGCCGGCCGATGCGAGCGCCGCGCTCGTCGGCTTCATGGTCAACGCCAACAAGCTCGGCAAGGCGAGCTTCGAGGCGAAGTACGGCCGCAAGAAGTGAGGGGCCGGGCCCGCCGGTGCCGCTTCGGGGCCCGGCGGTTGCTCATCTTCTGACTCCGGTCATCGAGAAGCGGGATCGGCCCCGAGGCGTTCGCGCAGGGCCGTCTTCAGCACCTTGCCGTAGTGGTTCTTCGGCAGTGCATCGACCTGGTGGTATTCCTTGGGCCGCTTGAAGCGGGCGATGTGTGCGTTGCAGACGCGGTCGAGGTCGGCAGTCTGCAACGGCTCGCCGGTGCGGGCGACGACGAAGGCGACCACGACCTCGCCCCACTCCGGATCGGGGCGCCCGACCACGGACACCTCGGCCACGCCGGGGTGATGCAGCAGCGCTTCCTCGACTTCGCGCGGATAGATGTTGGAGCCGCCGCTGATGATCAGGTCCTTCGAGCGGTCGCGCAGCGTGAGGAATCCGTCGCCATCGAGCTGCCCCATGTCGCCGGTGAAGAGCCAGCCGTCGCGGATCGCGTCGGCGGTGGCTGCCTCGTCGCGCCAGTAGCCGGCCATGACAGTGTCGCCGCGCACCAGGATCTCGCCGATTTCGCCGGCCGGCAGCTCGTTCCCCTGCGCGTCGGCGACGCGTACCTCGACCGCCGACTGCGCCACGCCCACCGACCCGATCCGCTCGCGATGGCGCGGGTGCTGCGTCGCCGTCAGCTCCTCGCGCGACAGCGCCGTGATCGTCATGGGGCTCTCGCCCTGGCCGTAGATCTGCACGAAGCGCGGGCCCAGCACCTTCAGCGCGCGCTGGATGTCCTCGACGTACATCGGGCCGCCGCCGTAGACGACGGTCCTCAGGCCGGTGCCGTCCTCGGCGTGCGCCCGCGCGTGGTCGACCAGGCGGCGGACCATGGTGGGCGCGGCGAAGATCGAGACGCGGTCGAAGCGGCGCGCCAGCGCGAAGATCTCGGCGGCGTCGAAGCCGCGCGAGACCGGCACGACATGACGCGCCCCCGCTGCAACGTGCGGCAGGCTGTAGAGGCCCGCTCCATGCGACATCGGCGCCGCGTACAGGACGGCGTCGCGCGCGCTCACCGTATCGACGTCGGCGAAATAGCACAGCGTCATCGTCATCAGGTTGCGGTGCGTGATCATCACGCCCTTGGGGCGCCCGGTCGTGCCCGAGGTGTAGAAGAGCCAGGCCAGGTCGTCGCCGCCGCGGTGAACCGGCGCGGGCAAAGGCTCCGCGTCGAGCAGCGCCTCGAATGCGGGCTGCTCGACGATCACGAGCTCACGCAGGTCCGGCAGCGGCAAGCCGGCGTCGGCGAGCGCGGCGCCGATGTCATCGGTGGCGAAGGCGAGCGCGGCCTGGCTGTGCTCAAGGATGTAGTGCGCTTCGCGCGCGTGCAGCTTGGGGTTGATCGGCACCACGGCCAGCCCCGCCCACCAGCAGCCGAAGAAGAGCTCCAGCATCGCCGGGTGATTGCTCATGAACAGGCCGACGCGGTCGCCTTCCTTCAGGCGATGTCTCTCGCGCAGTGCCCGCGCCAGGACCGCGACCCGCCGCATCAGCGTCGCATAGTCGTACAGCAGCTCGTCGCCGAGATACACGGCGGGGCTGTCACCGGCGCGACGCGCGGCGCGCGCCAGCAAATGGGCCAGATTCATCGGGGGATGCGGCTCGGTCGCATTGCAGGCAGCGTGGGCCGGGCCGGCCGCTCAGGCGCCGAGGAAGCGGCTCTCGCCCTGCGAAAGCGTTTCGCCTCGGATGGCGCGAAACAGCAGCTCGTCGGTCGTGCGCAAGCGCCGGCAGACCTCGCGGCCGACGTTCATCTGCATCAGCGCGAACTGCTCCGGATCATGCTTGAACAGGCGGTGCAGGTCGGCTGCGTCGAGCTCGATCGCGCGGCAGTCTTTCTCCGCGCGCACCGATGCGCTGCGCGGATGCAGATCCATCAGCGCCATCTCGCCGAAGCAGTCGCCCGCGTCGAGTCGATTGACGACGTAGTCGCGTCCTTGCCAGTGCTTGACGACCGCGGCGCGGCCGGCTTCGAGAACGAACATCGAGCTGCCCGGTTCGCCCTCACGAAAGAAGGGCTCGCCGGCGGGTACCGCGACGACGCGCGCCACCTCGAGCAGGAAGTGCAGCGAGTCGTCGCGGATCGCGCCGAAGACGGGCATGCTCTGCAGCAATTCGATACGGGTCGCCTGCATGGGGTGGCGCTTTACGACGAACGCGCCTGGACCAGCCGCAACGCAGCGACCGCCGCCGCGGCCGCCAGCGCACCGAACCAGACCCAGGCCGCGGGTGCGTCGAAATGGAAGAGCTTCACGTGCAGCAGCGAGGCCAGGATGGCAAGCAGGGCAAACGCCAGCATGCTCGCCAGCACGATGCGGCGCGCCTCGGGCTGCGCCTCGTGCGCCAGCAGCAGCGCGCACCCGCCCCAGGCGAAGAACGGCCCGGCGTAGATGTTTGCCAGCAGTGGCGCGACGGGCCACGGCCAGAGGCGCACCATCTCCCCGGGTGCGAAGAACAGGGCGGCGGCGAGGACGAGGCTGACGCCTGCGACGACCACGAGCAGCGGGTCGCGCGTGGCTCGCGACTGGGCCGTCGCCGCGGCGCCGGCGCGAAAGTAAAGCCATGCCCCCCAGAGCGGGAAGACCGCGTAGGCGCCGATCCAGAACCAGACCTGCGGCTTGGCGAAATCGAATTCGCCCAGGTGCAGCAGCGAGACGACGATGAGCGCTCCGGTCCACAGCGCCGCCAGGGCGATCGGGATGCGCACCGCCGCAATGCGTTGCTCGAGCGCGCTCCAGAGCATCGCCAGCAGGCCGGCCAGGTACATCGCGGCGATGAACCGCGCGTGCAGCGGCGGCACCGGCCACGGCAGCGCGCGAAACACCTGCGCGGGAACGAAATAGCCCCACGCGCCGACCCACAGCGCGAACAGGCCGACGATGCCGAAGTAGCTTCGAAATGCGTTCGTCACCATGTGCTGCGCCTCCCTCGCGCCATGCTAGCGGACCGGGTGTACGCCGGTTCGTTCAGAGGGTCAACCTGACCATCGCACCGGCGCCGGGACTCTCCGGAGTCAGTGTTCTTCCTGCACCGAGACGATCTCGATCACGACCTGCTCCGTCTTGTCGACGAACTTCAGCTTGTAGAGGAGGCGCCAGGTCGTTCCCGTTCCCATCGACGGCTCGTCGATGTAGCTCTTCCATCCGGCGACCGCCGGCTCGACGTGCGAATGGTGCTGGTGGATGTCCGGCGTCCAGCCGTTGCCGAGCCCCTGCTTGCCGCTCCAGACGTACGCATCGGGCTTGGCCATCTTCTTCAGCAGATCGGCCAGGTCCTGTGGGTGCGGGCAGCCGCCGCGCGCGGCGTTCGCCAGGCCGTCGATGTGGACGCTCTTCGGATGCGCGCCGATCTTGCGCGGCTCGTCCGAGACGACGACGCGAGTCTCCTCGCCGCTTTGCGAGAGGAGCTTCAGCGTCGCCTTGACGGTCACGTTGTCCTTGAACTTGACTTCGAAGTCGTGGCTTCCGAGCTGATCGATGTTCGAGACGAACTTCGCGTCGTCGAACAGGCCGAACAGGTGGTCCTTGACCGGCTTGACGTCCTTCAGCGTCTTCTTGAGCTTGTCGCCGTCCTTCAGGTTGGCGGGCTTCTTCAGCTTGTCGCCGGTGTCTTCCATCTCGGTGTCGGGCATGTTGACCGAGAAGGTCTTGCTGCCGAAGGCGTTCTTGAAGAGCGAGTTGAGCGGCGTCTTCGTCAGTTCGATGCTGAGCTTGCCCACGAATCCTCCCTTGTCGTTGCCGGCGCGAAGCTGCGCCGGTGCTGCGCAATGTCGGCAACGCCGGCCCGCGTGTCAACCGGGACCGGCATCCGCCCCGCCACCGAACGTGACCGAAACGTGAGCATGCGTTGAACGGCGCGTGAGCTCCGCCTTGCACACTGCTGGTCCAGAAAGCGCCGCCATGGACATCGTCTTGACCAGCGTTGCCTTTGTCCTTGCCGCGCTTTGCGCCGGTACGATGGGCTTCGCGATCCAGCGCGGCGCCACCTGCACCGTCGCCGCCGTCGACGAGATCGTGACGAAGCGAAGCTGTCGCCGCCTCATCGCCTTGATCGAAGCGGCCCTCTGGGTCGGCGGCGGCCTGCTCGTCGCACAGGCGTTTCACTTCCTGCCGGAGATGCCGTCGGGCTACGCCGTCTGCGCCTGGACGGTGGGCGGCGGCGCATTGCTCGGCCTCGGCGCTTTCGTCAACAGCGGCTGCGTGCTCGGCACCATCGCAAACTTCGGCTCGGGCCACTGGGCCTACTTCTTCACGCCGATCGGCTTCTACGTCGGCTGCATCAGCGCTGACGCGGTGTTCGGGCCGCCAGCGGCGCAGAAGCTTGCCTACGGCTCGGCGATCCTGCAGGCCTCGACCTGGTTCGCGGTCCTGTTCGTCGCCTTTGCGCTCTGGCGCGTCGGCCGCCCGCTCGTCGCCGGCGCGCGTGCCGGGCAGTTGCGCGACACCGTCGCCACGCGCGTCTGGGCACCGCACACGGCGACGACGGTCATCGGCGTCACCTTTCTCATCATGTTGCTGCTCGTCGGTTCCTGGGCTTACACCGATCTGCTGGTCGACCTCGCTCGCGGCATGGCGACAAGCGTCGTTGCGCGCAGCCTGTTGCTGCTGGCGCTGCTGCTCGGGGCGACGCTGGGTGGCTGGACCGCGGGGCGCTTGCGCAACGCGCGAGTCTCCGGCGCACAAGTGCTGCGCTGCTTCGCCGGCGGCGTGCTGATGGGCTGGGGCAGCCTGTTGATCCCCGGCGGCAACGACGGGCTGATCCTCGTCGCCATGCCGCTCGCGTGGCCGTACGCCTGGCTCGCCTTCGCGACCATGTGCGTGACGATCGCGACGGCGCAGTTGCTGCACCGGGCCGTGTCGACACCGGTCGGCAAGAGCGCCGCGTAGCCTGCTCCTGCGGCCGGCGCGCGAGCCCGGTCTCCTCCTTCGGAGGGTGATCCAAGCCGCCGTTTCGATCGGTGAACGGGGGCGCAAAGGGCGCGTCTTATCACGCTCGTGTCACGCCGGCTTTTCTACAACCTGCTTCAGCAACAGACGCGGTCACCCACCTTTCGTGCGGTGCGCGTCCTGCAGGCAAGCAGGAGACAAGCCATACGCGCAGCACTGACAACTCTCGCGTTTGTCCGGTTCGGGCTTCGATCTGCGTCCGGTCGAGATAGCAGCGCCGTTCGGGGGAAGTCAAACCGCCGGATGCTAGGGAGCGCAGATCGTCGGTCATTGACTTTGCGCGCCATCTACTTGACCCTGGACACTCACGGCGTCGGCTTTTTCGGGAGGCATGCGGTGCAGGGTGCGTGGGTGCGCAGCGGCGTGCTGGTCGGCGCCGCCGAGCTGATCAGCGAGCTCGGCGGCGATGTTCACGTCGTGTGCCTTGCGGCGCAGCTCGATCCGGCGGCGCTCGTCGCGGGCGATCTTCCCGTTCCGGCCGCCGCCGTCACTTCCTTCCTCGAGGCGGCCGAACATTGCGCTTGCGATTCCTTCGGCCTGCGCCTGGCGGCGCTCCAGGACCTGACCGTGCTCGGGCCGTTGTGGGTGCTGATGCGCAGCGGCGCCACCGTCGGCGAGCTGCTCGACAACCTGACGCGCTACTTCGTCATCTTCACGACCGGCGCGCTGGTCGGCTCCGAACGCGTCGAGCAAGGCTTGTTCGTCACCTACAGCACGGCCTCGGGCATTTCGACCGACGACCGGCAGATCATGAGCTCGGACTGGCGTTGCTCTGCGCCGAGATGCGCCTGCATGCGCCGCCCGGCTGGCAACCGGCCGCGGTGCAGTTGCGGCACAAGGCCCCCGCCGATGCGACGCTGCATCGCCGCGCTTTCGGCAGCGCGCTCGCGTTCAACCAGGATCGCAACGCCGTGCTGATCGACAACGACCTGCTGGCCGGGCCGACCCTGAGCGGCGACGCCAGGAGCGGGCGCGTCGCGCGGGCGATCCTCGAGCAACGCGCATTGCAGCGGCCGAGCCAGACCGCGCTTCGCGTCGAGGGCGTGGTGCGTGCGCTGCTGCCGTTCTCCGACTGCACGATCGACGCGGTGGCGCTCGCGCTGCACCTGTCGCCACGCACGATGCAGCGCCAGCTCGCCGAGGCCGGCGCGAGCTTCCAGCAGGTGCGCGATCGCGTCCGCGCCGATCTGGCGCTCAAGTACGTGCGCCAGTCGGCGCTGCAGTTCGCCGAGATTTCCGAGATCCTCGGCTTCTCCGAGCCGAGCGCCTTTACGCGATCGTTCCGGCGCTGGCACGCCCGCAGCCCGCGCGATGCGCGTAAAGCCCAGGTGCCGGCCGCGGGCTGAACCGGGCGAATCCCGCGCGGCTTGCGCGACACTGACGCGCCATGAACGCAGCCGCCCGCACCCTCGATATCCTCGCCCTCGGCGAAGCGATGATCGAGTTCAACCAGACGGGCGCTGGTGACGGGCGCCTCTACCTCCAGGGCTTCGGCGGCGACACCTCGAACTTCGCCATCGCAGCGGCGCGGCAGGGGGCGCGAGCCGGCTATCTTTCCGCCGTCGGTGCCGACGCGCGCGGCGAGCTGTTGCGCACGCTGTGGGCCAAAGAAGGCGTCGATGCGAGCACCGTTCGCAGCGATCCGGCCGCCTTCACGGCGATCTACTTCGTGACCCACGACGCCGCGGGCCATCACTTCGACTTCATGCGCGCGGGCTCGGCGGCCAGCCGCATGACACCGGCCGATCTGCCGCGCGAGCGCATTGAACGCGCGCGCCTCCTGCATCTGTCGGGCATCTCGCTCGCGATCTCGGCGTCGGCACGCGAGACCGGGCTGGAGGCGATGGCGATGGCTCGCGCCGCCGGCACCCGCGTCTCGTTCGACACCAACCTGCGCCTCAAGCTCTGGCCGCTGGAACGAGCCCGCGTCGCGATGCGCGAGGCGATGT
>DATMGW010000245.1:0-4182 GCA_035555295.1 Caldimonas sp. | reverse complement strand
CATGGCGGCGATCGGGGCGCGCCACATGGACGAGTCGCCGATCGAGCGCATGCACCGCTTCGGCAAGCTCGGCACGATCGACCTGCGCATCGACTACCTGCGCCCCGCGACCGGCGAGCGCTTCGCCCTGCGCGGCGAGGTGCTGCGCCTCGGCTCGCGCGTCGCCTCGACGCGAATGGAGTTTCGCGACGCGGCGGGCGAGCTGCTCGCCACCGGCGCCGCCGCCTACATCGTCTCGTGATCTTTCCCGATCGACGCTAGCGCGCCTTGCGGCAAGGCGCGCTAGCGTCGAGCGCGGCCACGTAGGTCGGCGTCGCGACGTCGAGCACGCCGACCGCCGTGTGATAGAGGTTGTCGTGGCTCAGCGGCTCGTCGAGCCGGCCGCGCAGGCAGGCGAGGTCGATGCCGCGCCGCTCGGCGAGGGAGTCGCCGAGCCAGGCGACGAAGGGCACGTGCTTTTGCACCTCTGGTGCGATCGAATACGGCAGTCCGTGCAGGAAGATGCCGAGCTCGCCGAGCGACTCGCCATGGTCGCTCATGTAGAGCAGGGCCGGTGCGAAGCCGGGCCGGGCTCGCAGCCAGTCGATCGTCGTGGCGAGAAAGTGATCGGTCGTCGCGATCGTGTTGTCGTAGGCGTTGACGAGCTGCGCCGGGTCGCAGTCGCCCAGCGTCGTGGTCGTGCACTCGGGCATGAAGCGTTTCAGCTGCGGCGGCGAGCGCTTGAAATACGCCGGCCCGTGGCTGCCCATCTGGTGCATGACGAGGACGACGCCGCGCTTGCGCCGCTCTTCGGGGAGCCTGGCGATGCGCTCGTCGAGGCCGACGAGCAAGGCATCGTCGAAGCACTCGCCGCCGCCGCACAGGCCGTTCGCAGCAGAGGCCGACAAGTCGGAAGTCGAGACGTGAGGCACGCGATCGCAGACCTCCTTGCAGCCGGACTGGTTCTCGATCCAGAGCACGGCAAGACCGGCGGCCTGGAGGACGTCGAGCAGGTTTTCCTGCTCGGCCTCGCGCTTCTCGAAGGCCTCCTTGCCGAGCGCCGAGAGCATGCAGGGAAGCGAGTCGCGAGTATCGGTGCCGCACGAGCGCACGTTGCGAAAGCTGAGCACGGAGCGCGCCGCGAGCTCGGGGGTCGTGGCGCGGGCGTAGCCGTTCAGCGCGAAGTGGTCGGCGCGCGCCGTCTCGCCGATGACGATGACGAGCAGCGGCACCTTCGCTTGGCCCGCGTAGCTCGGGCCGAGCGCCGCACCCGCGCTGACCGACACGAGCTTGTCGCTTCTCTTGAAGAAGGGGCGCAGCCCGACCCAGGCCGCCGACGTCAGGCCAGACATGGGATCGACCATGTCGCGCAGCTTCATGTGGTTGCGAACCAGCGGCGCGAGCTGGCTGAACGACACGAACGCCGTTCCCAGCGTCAACGCGACGGCCACGATGATGAGCACCGCGTTCTTCCAGAGCTGCGGCCACCAAGGCGTGCGCGCGACCGGCACGAGCACGATCCACGCCGCCGGCAGCGCAGCGACGAGGAGCACGTTGGCGAAGAACGGCCAGCCGAGCAGCTCGCGCACTTCGTGCGGGTCGGTCTGCATCGTGTTGGCGAGCATGGAGAAATCCATGACCACGCCGTAGCTCAGCATGAAGTGCTGGGCGACGCCGGCGGCGACGAGGATCGCGATCCAGACCGGCTTCATCGGCCGCCCCCACGCGGTCAGCGCGAGCATGGCGACGGTCGCGGCATAGACGATGACCAGCGCGCCAGCGCCGACGGCGAGCGCGTTCGACGCGTCGCCGTCACGCCAGAGCTCGCGCCAGAGGGCGAGGTTGCCGACGAGCGTGAGCCAGCCGGCGAGACAGAGGACGACGGTGCGCGGCGAGCGGGGCTTCATCATCGGCGCCGGCGACTGTACGCCCGCGTCGAAAGCCCTCTCGGCGCGCGCCTCAGTTCGGCTTGATGTAGTCGGAAACGACCTTCCAGCGACCGTCCTGGAGCTGCGACAGGCGCGACAGGTCGCTGCCCAGGTGCTTGGTCGGCGTGTAGGTCGCCGGCGCGCTGCCGAACATGTCGCTCGGGTAGCTCATCGAGTCCATCGCCTTGATGAAGGTGTCGGTCGTCAGGTTCGGGCCGGCCTTGGCGGCGGCCTGGGCGAAGGCGTCGATCGCCAGGTAGCCGTAGACCGAGAAGACGGCCGGATCCTCGTTGAACTTGGTCTTGTATTTCTTCGCCCAGAAGCTGAGCTGCTGCGAGGCGTCGTCGGTGTAGGGGTTTTGCACCGTCATCGTCGCGTACAGGCCATCCATCGCCTTGCCGCCGAGCTTGTGGATGATGTCGGTATAGGCTGCGCTCGAGCCCATGAAGGTCGGATTGAAGCCGGTCTTCCTCGCTTCGGCGATGGCGCCGATCGTCTCGCGGATGATCGTGCCCAGGACGACGAAGTCGCAGCCCGCCGCCTTCATCCGCGCCACCTGCGACGAGAAGTCGGTCGCGCCGCGCTTGTAGCTCGTCTTCTCGGCGAGTTCCATGCCGATCGTCTTCAGCCCGGCCTCGGCGCCGCGAACGACCTCGAGGCCGAACTCGTCGTCCTGGTACATCGTGCAGACCTTCTTCGCCCCCTTGTCCTTGACGACCTTGGGCAGCGCGATGCGCATCTGGTCGTAGTAGGTCGCCGCGAAGGAGTACTTCAGCCGGTTCAGCGGCTCGTACATCTCGCGCGCCGCCGTGACCGGAAAGAAGTTGACGACGTTCTTCTCAAACTGCACCGGCATCGCCGCGAGGTTCGGCGCCGTGCCGATGTGCCCGACCATGATGAAGATCTTGTCCTGGTTGACGAGCTTTTGCGCCGCGAGCACGGCCTTCTTCGGGTCGTAGGCCGAGTCCTCGACGAGGAGCTTGATCTTCCTGCCGTTGATGCCGCCCTGCTCGTTGATCTCGTCGACGCGCAGCATCATGCCCAGGCGCAGCTGCTTGCCGAACCCGGCGATCGGCCCCGACAGATCCTGGATCGTTCCGACCACGATCTCGTTCTTGCTGACGCCCTGCTGCTCGGCTGCCGCCGGCCCGGCCGCGAGCGCGAGGGTCGCTGCCGCCAGCGCGCCGAAGAGTGATCTTTTCATGGTCGGATTCCTTGTGGTCGGGGGAATGGGTCGGGGAGTGGCGATCAGGCGCGATACATCGCCTCGATGCGATCGGCGTATTTCTTCTCGACGAGCTTGCGCTTCAACTTCATCGTCGGCGTGAGCTCCTCGTCCTCGGCGCTCAGCTGCGTCTCGAGCAGGCAGAACTTCTTGATCTGCTCGACGCGGGCGAACTTGGCGTTGACTCGTGCGATCTCGCCCCAGACGAGATCCTGCACGGCGGGAGCGCGTGTCAGGCTCGTGTAGTTGGAAAACGGGACGTCGCGGTCCTGGGCGAACTTCTCGACGTTCTCGAGGTCGATCATGACGATCGCCGTCAGGTAGGCGCGCTTGTCGCCGATGACGACGGCGTCGGTGATGTAGGGAGAGAACTTCAACTCGTTTTCCAGCTCGCTCGGCGTGATGTTCTTGCCGCCGGCCGTGATGATGATGTCCTTCATGCGATCGGTGATCCGGAAATACCCGTCGCTGTCCCGCGTGCCGACGTCTCCGGTGTGCAGCCAGCCTTCGGAATCGATCGTCTCGGCCGTCTTCTCGGGCTGGTTCAGGTAGCCCATGAAGACGTTCCGTCCGCGGATCAAGAGTTCGCCGGTCTGCGCGTCGACGCGCACCTCGTTGAACGGGCACGCCGGCCCGATCGAGCCGGGCTTGATGCGTGTCGCCGGCGTATAGGTCGAGGCGCCGCAGCTTTCCGTCTGGCCCCAGACCTCGAGCATCGGGATGCCGAGGGCGAGGTACCAGCGCACGAGCTCGGGCGAGATCGGCGCCGCGCCCGTGACGAGAAAGCGCGCCCGGTGAACGCCGATCAGCTTTCTCACGTTGTCGAGCGCGAGCTTGCGCGCGAGCAGGAACTGCAACCGCAGCCCCGGACCGACCGGCTGGCTGGCGAGAACGAGGTCGGCGATGCGCCGGCCGACGCCGATGCCCCAGGCGTAGGCTGCCTGCTGCAGCCGGCCCGATTCGGCAAGCGCGATGGTGACGCTCGAATAGAACTTCTCCCAGATCCGCGGCACGGCGGTGAAGACCGTCGGCGCGATCTCGCGCACGTTC
>DATMGW010000244.1:0-3236 GCA_035555295.1 Caldimonas sp. | reverse complement strand
TGCGCAATCTGCGCGATCTCGGCTTCCCGATCGAACGCGTCGTCGCCACCGGCAATGCGCCGGGAGAGCGAAGCCCGAAGGCCAATGCGATCACGGAGCTGGATCCGCTAGCCTTCGTCGACGACTACCTGCCCTATCTGCGCGGCATTCCGGCGCACGTGCACGCCGCGCTGGTGTTGCGGGCGCCGAACGGCAGCCCGAATTGCGGCGACGAAATGTCGCTGGTGCACTCCGTCCATCTCGATCTTTCGGCTTTCGCCGACCACTGGCTCGCCCGCTGAGCCGCGTCACTTCCGTTGATTGTCGAGCGACGTCGGTGGCGTATAGCCGAGATCGCGAGCCCGCGTCTCGTATTGAGCCGCCGGCACGGGCTGCGCCTGGCGCCGATAGTAGACGGCAAGCTCGTACGAAGCGATGCCGTTGCCGAGCGCAGCCGCGTACTGCATCCAGCCTTCATATCGGTTGGGGTCCACGCCGATGTCGCCTTCGCCATGCAGGTAGGCTCGCGCGATCCGTGCCGCGGCGTCCTTGTCGCCGCGCGCCGCCTTGCGCCACTCCGAGAGCCAGCGGGGCTCGGTCGTCTTCGGCTGAAAGGCGCTGCGAAACAGGCGGACCTCGTTGCTGCGCAGCGCTCGCACCGCGTCCGCCGCGCCTTCGTGCGCGACTTGCGCGCCGCCGGCCAGCTTGCTCGACGGATAGCGCTGCAGGTACGCTTCTGACAGCCGGACGATATCGGCCGGCCAGAGGTCTTCCTCGAGCTCGCGCCAGGCCGCCGCTTCCTCGGCGGCGTTGAATTGCGGCGTCGTCGCCTGGGTTGCCGAGCGCAGCGCAAGCTGGAAACGCACCTGCGTGTTTTCGGCGATGAAAGGAATCTGTGTGAACTGGCGGATTTCCTTGACGGGGAAGTTCTGCATCGTCTGCGTGACATCGAACTTGACGAGCCGGAACAGATCGGAAAACGAAGTCTCGTCGGCCGCCGAGGTGAGCAGCTTGACGAGCGATGCGGTGTAGAAGGTGTTGAGAGTCTCGACGGCCGGAGCGATCGCGGGCTTGCCGGCGCCGGTCGAAAAGACGATCAGGCAGCCGAGGGGTGCTTCGACCTGGTTGAAGCCGTCGGTCGCCTTCAGGGCCGCGCGCAGCGACGTGCGGCAGGCGTCGACGACGGCGATCGTCAGGCCACCGGCACGGCGCGGCAGCTGGTCGATGACGTCGCGGCGCAAGTGCAGGCTGCTGTTCAGCAGCGTGTCTTCGCGCGAATCGGGAGGAACGCCCGAGCCGAGCATCAGGTTCTCGGCGTCGACCTGCATGCCGTGGCCGGTGTAGTAGAAGAGGATCGTCGCGTTCGGCGGCGTGTCGGCCGCCACCTTGGCAAAAGCCTGGATCGCGCTGTGCAGCTGCGCCGGGTTCTGGTCGAGCACCGAGGTCACCTTGAAGCCGCGCCGCTCGAGCACACCGGCAAGGTCGCGCACGTTCTTGTAGGCCGGCGGCAGGTCGAAGGGATCGGGATAGACGCGGTTGCCGACGAGCAGCGCGAGGCGAACCGCGCCCTGGCTGTCGCCGCCCGTGTCGGGGGCGGGCTGCGCGAAGGCGCTCCCGCCCCAGGCTGCGCCGGCAGCCAGGAGCGGCAGCGAGACGACGGTCCGGCGTCGTTTGTCGGCGCTCATTCGCAGCGAAGCGTTCCCGGCTTCACTTCGCAGGTGTCGGGCGGTCGGATCGATTCGCGGCCGACGGTCGCGGGTCGCCCGGCGCCGACCTCCGCGATCACGCCGGAGCGCAGCCGTGACGAGACGTTCTCTGTCCGCACCGCTTCCTCGAAGCGGGCATGGCGCGCCTCCTCGATCAGCGCAATCACGGCAGCAAGCGCGCCCGCTTCCTGCGGCGTGCGCGGCGCGTCGCCGTTGTAGAAGATGCGGATCTCGGTGAGCTTGCCGTTGCCGTCGTAGAACGGCCGAGCCTCGGCAGCGCCGCCCAGGAAGATGACCGCGTTGTTGCCGCTGGCGCCCTTCGGGCGAGCCGTGATGAAGCCGCCTTCGACGCCGCCCACCTGGATGCGGACGTACGTGTCCGACGCCGGGCTGCCGAAGCCGCCGCCCGTTGCAAGCGCCGTCGGCGACATGACGAAAGTGATTCCCGGAACCGACGTCTGCGAGCCCTGCACGTTGTTGAACGGCAGGCGGGCGCGGATCAATCCGTCGGTGCCGGTCGTCAGAACGTCGGCGCTGAGCTTGATGACGTCGCCTTCGAGCCCGGCCTGAACGACGGTCTGGTCGCCATTGCCAGGTGGCGCCCCTGCGACGTGGATCTCGCTCGACACGATGCGGATGAATCCGAGCGTGATCGCGCTGGCGTTGTTGAATCGGGCGAGATCGTTGTCGCCGAGCGCCCCGCTGACGGCCGAGATGCTGCCGAGCAGGGTGTTGCCGGGTTGGTCGAGCTGCAGGGTGCCACCGGCCGGCGAGCGGAACGCGATCAGGCTGCCGGGAGCCGAGGCGAGCGTCGCGCCCGCTTCCTCGACGATCGTCGCGCTGGCCTCCTTGACGGGGACGAAGCCGAAGGTGAAGGTCTTGCCCTGCGCCTCGGGGTCGGTCAGGTCGATCGGCGTCGGCGTGGCCTTGGCGGTGAGGACGAGAGTGCCGCCGTTCAACTGCAGTGCGCCCGTCAGGTGCAGGATGCCGTCGGTGTCGACGGCGCCGCCGTTGGCCAGCGTGATCGTGCCGAGCTGCAGGTCGGCCGACGAATGCAGCTGCAGCGAATCGGCAACCGCCGAGACCTTGGCGTCGAAGCGGTTCGTTGCCTGCGTTGCCGTGATGGCGCCGCCGGTGAAGGCAATCGGCACGCTTGCCGTCAGCGGATCGTTGTAGGTCTGCGCTCCCGTCGTGACGACCCGGGCACTGCCGCTGCCGTCGGCCGTGTCGAAGGTCGTGCGCTCGCCGCTCGTCCCGTTCCAGTCGGTCGCTGCCGCGTTGTTGTCGGTGCTCAGGCTCTTCAGCGGCGTCGTGACGCCGACCGGGCCGGTGATGCGCGTCGTGCCGCCGCTGTTCAGCGTCAAGGCGAAGGCGCCATCGACGCTGCCGCCGAGATTGATGTCACCGCTCGCGGTTTGCAGCGTCGTATCCGAGCGAAGGACGAGGTTGCCGGCACTGACCGTGCCGCTGCCGTCGGTGCGGCCGATGACGTGGGCCGTGAAGCCGCTGGCACCATCGAGAACGGCTTGCGGCACCTGGAGTACGCCGGCG
>DATMGW010000243.1:0-6464 GCA_035555295.1 Caldimonas sp. | reverse complement strand
TAGCTTCGACTTTCGGCGTACTCGACGGCGCGCTCGCCGCCGCTGACGATCGCGATCGCGACAACGAGCACCGCCGCCCAGAGACCGAAGACGACTTCGACCTCGCCGAGCAGGTGCAAGAGGCCGGCGTGCCGAGGCATGCGACGGGCGAGACGCTCGAAGAACTTCGTAGAGAAGGTGTGCGCCAGGGCGAGCGCGAAAAGAATCGCGGCGACGACGTCGATGCTCGGCATGGCGTGCGATTGTCGTCGTGGGCCGCCCGCGCCGCGCGACAGGCGCGCCCGGGTTCAGTCGTCGCCGCGGCGCTCGCCGCGGCGGCGTCCGGCGAACATCGTCCACCAGACGATGGCGACGAGCAGGACGAGCGCGCCCAGGGCTTCCAGCAGAATGACCCACATGACGATCGCCTTCCAGGGCGCACGAAGCGCGGCGAGGGCCATTCTAGGAATGCTCGGCGCGGCGCTCGCCGCCTGCTCGAGCACGATGGCACCCGTGCCGGCGCCCGGGCCTGTCGCTCCGGGCGCCGCAGCACGGCCCGAGGCGGCGGCGCCGGCGGCCAGCGCGGCACCGAGCAGTCTGCCTGCGGCGCCGGCTGCGGCGGTGGTGCTGCGACCCCATTCGCGCTGGCTCGCCGCCGCGTGGTCCGATCTGCCGGGCTGGAACGTCGATCGCAGCGCCCAGGTCTGGCCCGCGTTCCTGCGCAGCTGCGGGCGGCCGGCGGCGAGCTGGGCGGCGGCGTGCGCCGACGCCAGGCGCGACGCGCCGGGCCGGTTGGGCGACGACGCGGCGACGCGCGCCTGGCTCGAGGCGCACCTGCGCCCCTGGCGGGTCGAGTCCGTGGAGGGCGAAGGCGCGGGGCTCGCCACCGGATACTTCGAGCCGCTCGTCGAGGCGTCGCGCATCGCCCGGCCGGGCTTTCGCGTCGCCCTGCATGCACCTCCGGCCGACCTCGCGACGCGAACCCCCTACTGGACGCGGCAGCAGCTCGACACCTTGCCCGCCGCACGCAAGTCGTTGCAGGGCAGCGAGATCGCCTGGCTGCGCGATCCGCTCGATGCCTTGCTGCTGCAGGTGCAGGGCTCGGGAAGGCTCGTCTTCGTCGATCCGAAGAGCGGCACGCGATCGCTCGTTCGCGTCGCCTTCGCCGCGCACAACGACCAGCCCTATCGATCGGTCGGGCGCTGGCTCGTCGAGCGCGGCGAGCTGACGCTCGAGCAGGCGTCGTGGCCCGCGATCCGCGCCTGGGCGAAGCAGAATCCGAAGCGCATCGACGAGATGCTGTGGAGCAACCCGCGCGTCGTCTTCTTTCGCGAGGAGCTGCTCCCGGACCCCGAGATCGGGCCCAAGGGCGCGCAAGGCGTGCCGCTGACCCCGGGGCGCTCGATCGCAGTCGACCCGCAAAGCGTTCCTTACGGGACGCCGGTCTGGCTCGACACGACCGAGCCGCTGTCGGCAACGCCGCTGCGCCGCCTCGTCGTCGCCCAGGACACCGGCACGGCGATCTCGGGCGCGGTGCGCGCCGACTACTTCTGGGGCTGGGGCGACGACGCCGAAGCCCAGGCCGGCCGCATGAAGCAAGGCCTGCGCATGTGGGTACTGTGGCCGCGCTGAGCCCTTTAGATCGCCGCGATGCAGGCGGGGTCGTGCCTAAGTACCATTCGACGGCACGTAGATGAAGCCCAGACTCTGCCCCGGTCGCGAAAGGTTCGCCCCGTACGCGACGACGAATGCCGAGCAGCATCGCTCACCCGGAGACCCGCATCATGACTCGCCGCCCCTTTCTCGCCGCCCTGTCCGCGCTGGGCCTCGCCCCCAAGCTCGCAGCCGCGCAGGGCCCGACGCCCAAGATCGACAAGCTGACGCTGTCGGACGCCGAATGGAAGAAGCGCCTGCCCGCCGACGCCTACGAAGTGCTGCGCCACGAGGGCACCGAGCGTCCCGGGACGAGCCCGCTCCTCGGCGAGCACCGCAAGGGCAAGTTCCATTGCATTGCCTGCGACCTGCCGCTCTTCTCGTCGGAGACGAAGTTCGAGAGCGGCACCGGCTGGCCCAGCTTCACGTCGTTCATCACCGGACACCTGGGCACCAAGAGCGACTACAAGCTGATCCTGCCGCGCACCGAGTACCACTGCGCGCGCTGTGACGGCCACCAGGGCCACGTCTTCGACGACGGCCCGGCGCCGACCGGCAAGCGCTATTGCAACAACGGCGTGGCGCTGAAGTTCGTCGCCGCCTGAGCCCGGAGCAGCGGCGCCGCACCGGCCTTTCGGCCGAGGCGGCCAGGGCGATCCTTCCTTAGACTTCGTGCATGGCCAGCACCGGCATCGAGCCTGCATCGATCGCTCCCGAGCTCGATCCCACCGACCCCTGGGCACGCGAGGCGCAGACCTTTCCGCGCCTGAGCCCGGAGATGGCGGCACGCCTCGCCCGATACGGCAGCGAAGAGTCGCTGCCGGCGCAGACCGTCCTGTTCTCGCGCGGCGACCGCGGCGCGGATTTCTTTTTCGTTCTCGAAGGCGCGATCGAGATCCTCGACACCGCCGACGACGGTACGCCGCACGTCATGCGGTCGCACCGCGAACACCAGTTCAGCGGCGAGCTCACCCAGTTCAACGACCGGCAGATCCTGGTCAGCGGCCGGACCGGGCCGGCGAGCCGCGTCGTCCGCGTCAAGCGTGCCGACTTTCGCCGCCTCGTGACGGGCGAGCCCGACATCGGCGAGATCGTCATGCGCGCTTTCATCCTGCGCCGCGTCGGCATGCTTCGCCACGGACAGGCCGGCGTCGTCCTGATCGGCCCCGCGCACAGCGCCGACACCCTGCGCCTCGAACAGTTCCTGACACGCAACGGCTATCCGCATCGCCTCATCGACACCGAGCACGACGGAGCAGCGACCGGCTTTCTCGAGTGCTTCGGGGTCGTGCCTTCGGAGCTGCCCGTCGTCATCGTTCCCGGCGACCGGGCGCTGCGCAATCCGTCGCTCGCGGCACTCGCCGACGACCTCGGCCTCACCGAGAACTTCGATCACGAGAGCGTCTTCGACGTCGCCGTCGTCGGTGCCGGGCCGGCCGGCCTCGCCGCCGCCGTGTACGCGGCCTCGGAAGGCCTGCAGACCATCGTCGTCGAAAGCCTCGCTCCCGGCGGCCAGGCCGGAACCAGCTCGAAGATCGAGAACTACCTCGGATTTCCGACCGGCATCAGCGGCCAGGCGCTGGCCGGCCGGGCCCAGGTCCAGGCGCAGAAGTTCGGCGCTCGCCTGGCCGTCTCGCGCGCCGTGACCGGCCTCGAGTGCGACGACACACCCTACCAGCTCCGCCTCGAGGACGGCGCCGCGATCCGCACGCGGGCCATAGTCATCGCGACCGGGGCGCGCTACCGCAAGCTCGATGTTCCGGGCTACGAAGCCTACGAAGGCCAGGGCATCTACTACGCGGCGACGGCGATGGAGGCCGATCTGTGCCGCGACGTCGAGGTCATCGTCGTCGGCGGCGGCAACTCGGCCGGCCAGGCCGCGGTCTTTCTCGCTGGCTCGGCGAAGCACGTGCACGTGCTGATCCGCAGCGCCGGACTGGCGGCGACGATGTCGGACTACCTGGTGCAGCGCATCGAGCGCTCGGCGCACATCAGCCTGCACGCGCACTCGGAAGTGAGCGCGCTCGCGGGCGCGCCGGCGCTCGAGCGCGTCACCTGGCGCAACCGCCGCTCCGGCGCCGAAACGACGCGGCCCGTCTCGGCGATCTTCGCGATGATCGGCGCCGAGCCGAACACGCGCTGGATCGGCGACTGCCTGGCGCTCGACGCGCAGGGCTTCGTCGTCACCGGAAGCAAGGCCGGCGCCAGCGCCGATTCGCCGTATGCGACCTCGCGACCCGGGGTCTATGCCGTCGGCGACGTGCGCTCAGGATCGGTCAAGCGCGTCGCCGCCGGCGTCGGCGAGGGCTCGGTCGTCGTCCAGGCGGTGCACCGCTTCCTCCACCCGGCGGCCGCCTGACCTCCGGTTCGCCTCGCGACCCGGACGTGCCTTCGGCCCGCTCGCGCAGCAGGCGGCACTCGCTTTCGTTGCGCGTCATCTCGGCCGCACGCGCGAACTCCGGCGCGCGCCTCGTTGACGCGGCCGAGCTTGTGCTGCTCGACGGGCTCGACGATGAGCCACATGTACGACATCGGACCTCTGCTGGGCTGGAGCCTACCAAAGCCGCACGCCGGACGACTTCGCGCGCGCAAAGGCCGTGTCCCCGGCGCCGCGGCAACGACTCCCTAGAATTCGCGCTGACGCGCCTCTGGTCACGAGCCGGCAGCGCGCGCTTGGCTGCGCAAATCCTGCCGGAGTGTCGAACGATGAATGCCCCCCTGCCCGAGGCGATCCGCAAGGCGCTGGAAAGCGTCACGCTCGACGACAAGTACAGCCTGGAACACGGGCGCGCGTTCATGAGCGGAGTGCAGGCGCTCGTGCGCCTGCCGATGCTGCAGAGGAAGCGCGACGCGATGTTCGGCCTGAACACGGCCGGCTTCATCAGCGGCTACCGCGGCTCGCCGCTCGGCGGCTACGACCAGGCGCTGTGGGCGGCGAAGAAGCACCTCGCGGCGCAGAACATCGTCTTCCAGCCCGGCGTCAACGAGGAGCTGGCGGCGACCGCGGTCTGGGGCACGCAGCAGCTCGATCTCTATCCCGAATCAAAGAAGTTCGACGGCGTCTTCGGCATCTGGTACGGCAAGGGCCCGGGCGTCGACCGCTGCTCCGACGTCTTCAAGCACGCCAACATGGCCGGCACCGCGAAGCACGGCGGCGTCATCGCCCTGGCCGGCGACGACCACATCGCCAAGAGCTCGACCGCGGCGCACCAGAGCGACCACATCTTCAAGGCCTGCGGGCTGCCGGTGTTCTTTCCCTCCTCGGTGCAGGACATCCTCGACATGGGCCTGCACGCCTTCGCCCTGAGCCGTTTCGCCGGCGTCTGGTCGGCGATGAAGACGATCCAGGAGATCGTCGAGTCGTCGTCGAGCGTACTCGTCGACCCGGATCGCGTCGACATCATCGTTCCCGAAGATTTCCGCATGCCGCCGGGTGGCCTGCACATCCGCTGGCCGGACGCGCCGCTCGAGCAGGAAGCGCGGCTGATGGACTACAAGTGGTACGCCGCGCTCGCCTACGTGCGCGCGAACCGCCTCAACCACAACGTCTACGAAGGGCCGAACGACCGCTTCGGCATCATCGCGTCGGGCAAGGCCTACAACGACACGCGCCAGGCGCTCTCGGATCTCGGCCTCGACGACGAGACCTGCCGCCACATCGGCCTGCGCCTGCACAAGGTCAACGTCGTCTGGCCGCTCGAGGCGACGATCACGCGCGAGTTCGCGCAAGGCCTGCAGGAGATCCTCGTCGTCGAGGAGAAGCGCCAGGTCATCGAGTACCAGCTGAAGGAAGAGCTGTACGGCTGGCGCCCCGACGTGCGGCCCAGGGTGCTCGGCAAGTTCGACGAGCCCGAAGGCGACGGCAGCGGCGGCGAGTGGAGCCAGGCGAATCCGAGCCAGCACTGGCTGCTGCGCGCGCAGGCCGACCTGACGCCGTCGATCATTGCCAAGGCGATCGCCAAGAGGCTCGCCAAGCTCGGCGTCGACGGCGAAGTCTCGGCGCGGATGGCGATGCGCATCGCCCTGATCGAGGCGAAGGAGCAAAGCCTGGCGGTCACGACCGTCGGCGACGGCAGCAGCGCCGTCGCCCGGTCACCGTGGTTTTGCAGCGGCTGCCCGCACAACACGAGCACCAAGGTGCCCGAAGGCTCGCGCGCCGTCGCCGGAATCGGCTGCCACTACATGGCGGTCTGGATGGACCGCTCGACCGTCAGCTTCAGCCAGATGGGCGGCGAAGGCGTGTCGTGGGTCGGCCAGGCGCCGTTCACGACCGACAAGCACATCTTCGCCAACCTCGGCGATGGCACCTACTTCCATTCGGGCCTGCTCGCGGTCCGTCAGGCGATCGCTGCCAAGGTCAACATCACCTACAAGATCCTCTTCAACGATGCCGTCGCCATGACCGGCGGCCAGCCGATCGACGGCACGCTGCAGGTCCCCGAGATGACGCGCGAGCTCGACGCCGAAGGCGCCCGCCGCGTCGTCGTCGTCAGCGACGAGCCGGAGAAATACGCGCCGGCCGACGTGAAGTCACGCCTCGCGCCGGGCACGACGGTGCACCACCGAGACGACCTCGATCGCATCCAGAAGGAGCTGCGCGAGATCCCCGGCTGCACGGTGATCGTCTACGACCAGACCTGCGCCACCGAGAAGCGCCGGCGCAGGAAGCGCGGCACGATGGAAGACCCGGCCCGCCGCGTCATCATCAACGAGCTGGTCTGCGAAGGCTGCGGCGATTGCTCGGTGCAGAGCAACTGCCTGTCGGTCGAGCCGGTCGAGACCGAGTTCGGGCGCAAGCGCCGCATCAACCAGAACACCTGCAACAAGGACTA
>DATMGW010000242.1:0-3391 GCA_035555295.1 Caldimonas sp. | reverse complement strand
CTCGTGGCCACCGGCGTGATCGGTGCCGCGCTGGCCGCGCCACCTCTCGTCGTTGCCGGCGTGCTCGCGACCGGCGCCGGCGCCTGGCTCAAGTTCACGCTGATCACGCGGGCCGGCTTCAACCAGGGCTTCGCGCTGGCGCATCTGCCGGTGCGTGGCGTGCGTCGCTGACTAGGAGACTCTCATGGGTGCAATCACCAGCGCCGAAGTCGGCATGACCGCGGCGAGCCGCGCGAGCCGCTATCTCCACCCGGCGCTGGAGACGATGCCGCGCGAGCGCCTCGCCGCGTTGCAGCTCGCCGGTCTGCGCGGCACCGTCCGCAATGCCTACGACCATGTGCCGATGCATCGCGCGCGCCTCGACGCGGCCGGCCTCCATCCCGACGACGTCCGCACGCTGGCCGACCTGCAGCGCCTGCCGTTCACGGTCAAGGGCGACCTGCGCGACCACTATCCGTTCGGCATGTTCGCCCGGCCGTGCCGCGAGCTGGCGCGGCTGCACGCGTCGTCCGGAACGACGGGAAAGCCGACCGTCGTCGGCTACACGCGCCACGACCTCTCGACCTGGAGCGACCTGATGGCGCGCTCGCTCGCCGCCGCCGGCGTCCGGCCCGGGGACGTGGTCCACAACGCCTACGGCTACGGCCTCTTCACCGGCGGCCTCGGCGCGCACTACGGCGCCGAGCGGCTCGGCGCGGTGGTGGTGCCGATGTCGGGCGGGTCGACCGAGCGGCAGGTTGCATTGATCATGGATTTCGGCGCCCGGGTGCTGTGCGCGACGCCGTCGTACGCGCTCGCGATCGCCGACGTGGCCGACGCGCAAGGCGTCGACCTGCGCTCGAGCGCGCTCGAGATCGGCATGTTCGGCGCCGAGCCGTGGAGCCAGGCGATGCGCCACGAGATCGAGGCGCGGTTGGGGCTGAAGGCGATCGACATCTATGGGCTGTCGGAGATCATGGGCCCGGGGGTCGCCTGCGAATGCGAGTGCCAGGCGGGCCTGCATGGCTGGGAGGATCACTTCCTGTTCGAGGTCATCGACCCCGAGAGCGGGCGCCAGCTGCCCGAGGGCGAGGCAGGCGAGCTCGTGATCACGACGCTGACCAAGCAGGCGCTGCCGATGCTGCGCTACCGCACCCGCGACATCACCCGGCTCACCAGCGCTCCTTGCGACTGCGGTCGCACCCACGTGCGCATCCTGCGCATCACCGGCCGCAACGACGACATGCTGATCATCCGCGGCGTCAACGTCTATCCGTCGCAGATCGAAGCGGTGCTGGTCGGCCGGCCGGCCGTTGCGCCGCACTACCAGATCGTCGTCCAGCGCCTGGGCAGCCTCGACCAGGTGAGCGTCGAAGTCGAGGCGCAGCCGGGCGTGCCGGCCGAAATGTTCGATGCCATCGCGAAAGACGTGGCGCACCACATCAAGTCGCTCATCGGAATCAGCGCCGACATCTTCGTCAAGGCAGCCGGCGCGATCCCGCGCTCGCAGGGCAAGGCGGTGCGCGTGCGCGACCTGCGTCCGCCGCTCGACCGCGCGCCCTGACGAACCGGCGGCGGTTCACGACACGCGTTCAGTCCGGCGGCGGCGCCACCGGAATGACCGCAGTGGCCTCGAGCTCGATCTTGCCTGGACTGTCGAGCAGGTCCGTGACGAAGATCATGCTCATCGCCGGATAGTGCGAGCCCATCTGCTCGCGCCATATCGCGCCGAGCGCGCGGCGCGCGCCGAGGTAAGCCGGCTTGTCGCAGCAGTACGCGGTCATGCGGCAGATATGCCGCGCCTCTCCGCCGGCCTGCGCGAGCACTGCGAGCACGTTCTTCAGCGCCTGTTCGAACTGGGGAACGATGTCGGGCGACTCGAAATGCTGCTGCGCGTTCCAGCCGACCTGTCCGGCGACGAAGACGATCCGCCCGGCCTCGGCGGCGATGCCGTTCGCGTAGCCGATCGGCGCAGCCCATCCCGTTGGGTTGAGTACTTGCATCGTTCCGATTCCTAGTCGGTGTAGTGCGGCGGATCGGGATCGTTGGCCCAGTCGCCGTCGGGCACTGGCACCTTCGCGAGCCAGGCCCGCACCAGCTCGACGTGTCCATGCTCCTCGGCCTGCAACTCGAGCGCCGCCCGGCGTACGGCCTCGTCGCTCACCGCGGCGGCCAGGTGACCGAAGAAGGCCTCGGCACGCTGCTCGGCAGCGAGTGCGAGTTGCAGCGCGTGCCAGGGTTGCATCAGGTAGTGCACCTCGTCGATCGCGACGCTCTCGGGGGCTTCGAGGTCGGGCCAGCCGAAGCCGCCGGCGGGGGCCTCGGGGTCGGCAGTCCAGCCCATCTGGGCCATGATCTGGCTCGCGTGCTTGCTCTCGTAGCCCGCCATCGTGCGAAACATCTTTGCGACCTCGGCGTTGTTGTGCACATCCATCGCGTCGGCGAATACGGTGTAGCGCTCGACGGCCTCGCGCTCCATCGCCAGCGCCTGCGCCATGAACTCGTCCAGCGTCTGCGGCGTGACCCTCATGGCGGCGTTCACAGCTCGAACTCCGCTTCGAAGTCGGCCAACGCCCGGATCTCCTTGACGCGCGGCGCCGCGTAGGCCGCGCGCTGGCCCGCATAGAGCACGCCGAGGTTGAAGCCGTCGTCGGTCATGATGCGGCGCGCGGCGCGGGCCGGATCGTCGGTCGGCTCGACCGCCGCGGCGTGCACATGCTGCTTCCACTCCCGTTGTTCGGGCCGGAAGGTGACGCACGGACTCAGGACTTCGATGAACGCGAAGCCCGGGTGGCGGATGCCCTTGGCGATGATCTCGGCAGTGCCGTTCGGGTCGCCCGCGAACGCGCGGGCGACGAAGCTGGCACCGGCCGCCAGCGCGATCACCAGCGGATGGAACGAGCGGATGCCGGTGCCTCCCGGCGCCAGCTTGTTGTCCCAGTCGGGCTCGGTGGTCGGCGACGCCTGGCCCTTGGTCATTCCGTAGACGTGGTTGTCCATGACGATGTAGGTCAGGTCGACGTTGCGCCGGCACGCGTGCATGAAGTGGTTGCCGCCGATCGAGTAGCCGTCGCCGTCGCCCCCGGTGACGAGCACCGTCAGGTCGGGTCGGGCCATCTTCAGCCCGGTGCCGGCCGCCAGGGCCCGGCCGTGCACGCCGTGAAAGCCGTAGCACGTCGTGTACGCGGGGATGCGCGACGAGCAGCCGATTCCCGAGACGATCGCCACGTCATGCGGCGGCACCTGCAGCTTCGCGAGCGCCTTGGTGATCGCGCTCAGCACGGTGAAGTCGCCGCAACCGGGACACCAGACCGGCTTGTAGCCGGACTTGTAGCTGGCCGCGCTCAGCACTGCCAGCGGAGTGACGACGTCGTTCATGCCGATTCCCTCTCGATGCTGCCGGCGCGCTGCC
>DATMGW010000241.1:0-5295 GCA_035555295.1 Caldimonas sp. | reverse complement strand
CAGGCGCAGCTCTCGCGCATCCCGACGCCGAAGACGCTGCTCATCGAGCGGCTGACCTCGCGCGAGGGCCAGCATCTGTTCATCTATCCGTTCGCCGGCCGCAACGCCCACATCGGCCTCGCCAGCCTGCTCGCCTGGCGCATGGCCAGGGACGTACCGAACACCTTCAGCATCTCGATCAACGACTACGGCTTCGAGCTGCTGAGCGCGCTGCCGGTCGATGTCGGCGGCCTGCGCGACCAGAGCCTCTTCGACGAGGGCGATCTGCTCGGCGACGTGCTCGCGAGCCTCAACTCGAGCGAGCTGGCGCGGCGGCGCTTCCGCGAGATCGCGCGCGTCGCCGGGCTGGTTTCCACCGGCTACCCGGGCCAGCCGAAAAGCACGCGCCAGCTGCAGGCGTCGAGCACGCTGTTCTACGAGGTGTTCAGGAAATACGACGCCGGCAACATGCTGCTGACGCAGGCGCAAAGCGAAGTGCTGACGCAGGAGCTCGACATCAGGCGGCTCTCCCGCGTGCTCGGGCGCATGTGCGAGCAGCGGGTCGCGTTCGTCGACCTGGCCGTGCCGAGCCCGTTCGCGCTGCCGCTGATGGTCGAGCGCTTCCGCGAGCAGCTGACGACCGAGAAGCTCAAGGATCGCCTCGACCGGATCGTGAAGGACATGGAGAGGGCGGCACAACAAGCCGAAGAGAGCGGATGAGCCCGCGCGCTTCCTCAACGGCTTGGCGCGTCCCTCTTTCGGTTGGGTTTCGGACCTCGGCTGCGATCACACGATGTTCATTCGGCGCCGCGCGGGCCCGTCGCGCGCAGCCGCTCGCTCAGTTCGGGTGCAGCAGCAGCTTTTGCACGCGCCAGTTCAGCAGCTCGGCCACGTACAGGACGTTTTCCGACGGGCACGCAATCTCGTGGACCCAGCCGAACTGCTTGAGCTGGCGGCCGGGCCCGCCGAACACGCCGAGCACCTTGCCGTCGAGGCTCAGCTTGTAGATGCGACCCGGGTAGGCATCGGCGCTGTAGAGCACCTGGTTCGGCCCGGGCGTGATGCAGATCGCCCACGGCGCGCCCGGTGCGAAGGTTCCCGAGGTCGCGTTCGGATCGAGCGGGTTGCCGATCACCGGTTTGACTGAATGATCGAAAGGAACGTCGATCGTCATCGCGCGCAGGAACGTGCCGTCGCCGTCGAACACCTGGATGCGCCGGTTGAAGCGGTCGGCGACGTAGACGCGTCCCTCCGCATCGGCGGCGATGCTGTGCGGCGTGTTGAACTCACCCGGCTTGTCGCCGCGCGTTCCCCAGCTCTTGATCCACGTGCCGTTCTTGTCGACCTTGGCGACTCGCGAGTTGATGTAGCCGTCGCTGATGTAGATGTTGCCGGCCGGATCCCAGGTCACGTCGGTCACCTGCCTGAATCGGCCGTCTTCTGCAGGCAGCGGCGGCTTCGGATGCTTCAGCGGCGCGGTGTCCTCGTCGGACGCCTCCTGCTTGCGTCCGAGAACCATGAGGACGCGCCCTGCCGGGCTGAACTTGACGACGAGATCGGAGCCCTTGTCGGTGGCCCAGATGTTGTCGTCGCGATCGACGCGAACGGTGTGCGCGAACGACCAGGCGTAGAGGTTCTTGCCGATCTCGCGCACGAAGTTGCCATCGCCGTCGAACTCGAGCAGCTGCGCCGCTGCGGCTGCGTAGGCGGGGCCGCTCGTGTTGCCGCGCGAGAATACGAAGACATGTCCGTTGGAATTGACCGCGACGCCCGTCGCTTCGCCGAGATAGACGTCCTTCGGCAGCTTGATCGGGTCGGGCACCGAGTCGAACGGTATTTGCGGAACGGCGGGCTGCGCAACGGCCGCGGCGCCGAGCCACCATGCAAGCGACAACAACCATTCATGCTTCATCTCTGCCCCCGAAAGGTTCCCGGCGCCAATGTGCGACCGGTGCCGCGGTCTTGCCACAGGGAAAAACCGAGGGCTCGCTGAGGGCACGATCATCAGCGTCTGGTCAAAATCTCAATCCCGCCTTGGGGCGGACCGCACAGCAGGCCAGGGCCCCCGCAGGCCATCGGGAGAGACACGCGTGACCTCCAACGAGATCGCCATCTACGCCGTCGAGACCAAGGCGATCATCCAGATCCTCTGGGGCCTGCTGCTGATCATGTCGATCACGCTCGTCAGCGTCTCGATCGTCTACGTACTGCTGCGCCTGAAGTTGCGCTCGTACCGGCGCCGCGAGGGGCAGATGTCGCGCCAGATCGCGGCCAGGGCCGAGGAGATCGTCCGCCTCGAGGAGCGTCTGGCCGCGCATACCGATCTCGAAGAAGGCGTCGAGGAGCTGAAGGCGGAAGTGCGGCGCGCCGACGCGATCCGCGGCAAGACCGAGGACCGGCTCGTCGCGCAGAATGCCGAGATCGAAGCGCTGCGTGCGCGGTTCGCCGAGCAGGCGGCGGAATTGGCGCGCCTGCGCAAGCTCGTCGAGCACATCGACGACCTGTGAGGCTCGGGCGCGGCTCCCGGGACGACCGGCCGCCGACCCCGGCGCGGCGTTGCGCGTGACCCTCGGGACAGGCAACGAAGCGAAGGCGCGTTAGAGTTGTCGCTCGCCGGTCGTCCGGCGCTTCCGAGGCGACCCATGCCCGACAGCTCCATCCAGGCGAGTTCGCTCGCCGCCTCGATCGAGGACGCGGCGAATGCCCTGCAGGCGCAAGTGCTCGCCTGGCGCCGCGACTTTCACGCCAACCCGGAGCTCGGCAACCGCGAGTTCCGCACCTCGGCCATCGTCGCCGAGCACCTGCGGCGGCTCGGCTTCGACGACGTGCGCACCGGCGTCGCGCATACCGGCATCGTCGGCCTGCTCAAGGGCGGGCTGCCCGGCGGCGTCGTCGCGCTGCGCGCCGACATGGACGCCTTGCCGGTCGCCGAAGAAGTCGATGTGCCTTTCGCATCGAAGGTGCGCGCGACCTGGAACGGCGAGTCGGTCGGCGTCATGCACGCGTGCGGCCACGATGCCCACACGGCGATCCTGATGGGCGTCGCCGAGGTGCTGGCGGGCCTGCGCGCGAACCTGCGCGGGTCGGTGAAATTCATCTTCCAGCCGGCCGAGGAGATGCCGCCCGAGGGCGAGGACGGCGGCGCGAAGATGATGATCGCCGAGGGCGCGCTCGAGAATCCGGTGCCGCAGGCGATCTTCGGCCTGCACGTGACCTCGCGCCTGCCGCTCGGCGTGATCGGCTACCGCTCCGGACCGACGATGGCGAGCTCGGACACGCTGAAGATCACCGTGAACGGCCGGCAGACGCACGGTGCGATGCCCTGGTTCGGCGTCGATCCCATCGTCACCGCAGCGCAGGTCGTCCTCGGGCTGCAGACCGTGGTGAGTCGCGGCGTCGACATCTCGCGCGAGCCGGCGGTCGTGACGATCGGTGCGATCAAGGGCGGCGTTCGCGAGAACATCATTCCCGATTCGGTCGAGATGCGCGGCACGATCCGCACCTTCGACGAAGCGATGCGCGACGACATCCACGAGCGCGTCACGACGCTGGCCGAGGCCGTCGCTCGCGGCTCGCGCGCCACCTGCGAGGTGTGCATCCGCAAGAACTATCCCGTGACCGTGAACGATCCGAAGCTGACCGAGGCGATGCTGCCTACGCTCGATCGCGTCGCCGGCCCCGGGCTCCTGCTCCTCGTTCCCAAGGTCACGGGCTCGGAGGACTTCTCGTTCTTCCAGCGGGTCGTGCCGGGCTTCTTCTTCTTCGTCGGCGTGACGCCGACAGGTGCCGACCCGGAGAAGGTCGCGCCGAACCACTCGCCGCGCTTCTTTGTCGACGAAGGCGGCCTCGTGATCGGCGTTCGCGCGCTCGCGAACCTGGCTTGCGACTACCTCGAATCGGCGAGCAGATAGCGAGCTCGCCGGCCGGCCTCAGGGGATCGTCACCTTGCCGATCAGGTTCGGGTTCGGCTCGGTGAACCACAGGACCTTCGCACCGCCGGCCGTCGAGCCGGTGGTGATCGCGTTGAGCGCCGAGTTGGGAGTCGGGCCGGCGATCTCGGTGATCACTCCACCAGGCGTGATGAAGCCGACCAGGCCCTGCAAGTAGTCGGTGAACCAGACGTTTCCGTCGGGGCCGAGCGTGATCCCGCCGAGCAGCGGCTGGCTCCCCTGGAAGCCCGTGTAGGTCGTGACCACGCCGGTCGGATCGATCTTGCCGATCGCCTGACCACCGTTTCCGCCCTTGACGAACCAGACGTGGCCGTCGGCGCCCGCAGTGATCGCGCCGATCACAGCCCCCGAGTCGAGCCCGGTCGAGAACTCGGTGATCACGCCGCTCGGCGTCACGAAGCCGAGCACGGGGACCGCTCCGGGGACGGCGTTCTCGGCGAACCAGACGTTGCCGTCGGGCCCGCCGGCGATCGAGACGGCGGGTGCCTGCAGAGGTCCGTACTCGACAGCCGCTTTCGCCGTCACGTCGAACTTGCCGACCCGCGGCGCCACGAATTCGGTGAACCAGATATTGCCGTCGGGGCCGTTCGCGACGGCGAAGGCCTGCGAGCCGGGAGTGATGCCGCTGCACGTCGTGGTGATCCAGGAATTGCCCGCTATCGCTGCGATGAACGAGCACGAGTTGACGCTGGTCGGCCCGGTCGTCACCGTGTCGCACGTCGTCACGGTGAACGCGTTGCCGGGCCCGCCCGCGACAGGTGTGCACGCGGCCGTCGGCGTCGGGCCGGTCGTCAGCGTCTTGCAAGTGGTGACGCCCGGGCTCGGCACGCAGCTTCCCGCAGGCACCGGCAGGCAGTTCGTGCTGACCACATCGCAGGCCTGGTCCTGCGCCGTGCTGATCCTGATCTGCGCCGTCATGCGCTTGAGCGGCGTCGAGTACTCGGTCGCGACGGCGGTTGCGACGTCGATCGAGCCGATCTGACCCGCCAGTGTGATGCCGGCGACCGGGTCCGCGAACCAGACGTTGCCGTCGGCGCCGGCGGCGATGGTGCCCGTCTGGAATGCGCCGAGCCCGGGTCCGGGCGTGACCGGGTAGGTCACGACGCCGGCCGCAGTGATGCGGCCGATCTGGCCCGACGTGAAGCCGGCGCTGAACCAGATGTTGCCGTCGGCAGCGAAGGCGATGCTGCCGCCGACCAGCGTCGGCGTCACGCCGCCCGCGACGGCGGAGAACTCGGCGACCGTGGGCGAGCCCGGAGGCGGTGGCGGCGGAGGGGGCGGGGGCGGGGGCGGTGGCGGCGGTGGCGGCGGCGGCGGCGCCGGAGGTTGGGCCGGGACGCCGGCGACCGGGTTGCCCGAGAGGCTC
>DATMGW010000240.1:0-4420 GCA_035555295.1 Caldimonas sp. | reverse complement strand
GCTGCCGATGCAGCCCGGCTGCGCCGGGCGCCTCGCGGGCGTCGCCCCGGGGCTGGACGTGCTCGGCGTGATGCTGCCGTGCACGCCGATCCAGTTCCTCCTCTTCCACGAGGCGGCGGGCCGCCCCACGGGCACCGGCTGGCTCGAGGACGCGCACGAGCTGCTGCTCGTCATGACCAGTGCCAACCCCGGCGGCGAGCCGCTGGTGATCGGCAACGACGAAGCCTTGCATCGGCTGCACGGCATCGCCGACGCGCTGCTGATGCACGACCGCGACATCGTCGCCCGCTGCGACGACAGCGTGCTGCGCCTCGGCGCCGGCGGCGCGCCGCAGTTCGTCCGGCGCGCGCGCGGCTACACGCCGCTGCCGGTGAAGCTGCCGCGCCCTGGGCCTTCGGTGCTCGCCACCGGCGCCTGGCTGAAGAACACGATCTGCATCACCCGCGGCGACGAGGCCTTTCTCTCGCCGCACGTCGGCGACCTCGACAACGCCGCCACCTGTGGCGCGCTGGTCGAGATGGTCGAGCATCTGTGCGGCGTGCTCGACGTGAAGCCGCAGGCCGTCGCGCATGACCTGCATCCGGACTTCTACAGCACCCGCTTCGCTCTCGAGTTCGCGGCCAGCCGCTCGCTGCCCGCGCACGCGGTCCAGCACCATCACGCGCACATCGCCGCCGTGGCGGCCGAACATGGCGTCGACGGTCCGCTGCTCGGCCTGGCGCTCGACGGCGTCGGACTCGGCGACGACGGCGCCGCCTGGGGCGGCGAGTTGCTGCTCGTCGACGGCGCACGTTTCGAACGCCTCGGCCATCTGGCACCGATCGCCATGCCCGGCGGTGACGCGGCGGCGCGCGAGCCCTGGCGCATGGCGGCTGCCGCCTTGCACCGGATCGGCCGCGGCGAGCGGATCGAACAGCGCTTCGGCGCCCGGCCCGCGGCCGCCGCCGTGGCGCAGATGCTGGCGCGCGACCTGCGCTGTCCGCCCACGACCAGCATGGGCCGCTGGTTCGACGCCGCCGCCGCGCTGCTGCATGTCCGCGAGATGAGCGCCTACGAAGGCCAGGCCCCGATGCTGCTCGAAGCCCTGGCCGGCACCGGCGAATCGCTCGCATCGGGCCCCGAGTTGAGCAAGCTGGTCCGCGTCCTGCCCGATGCGACGCTGGATCTGTCGCCGCTGATCGCGCGCCTTGCCGATGAAGACGACACGTGTCGCGGGGCGGCGCTGTTTCATCATGCCGTCGCCGACGGGCTGGCCCGCTGGGTCGTGGCCGCCACGGAATCGACCGGATTGCGGACGGTTGCGCTCGGCGGAGGCTGCTTCCTCAACGCCTTGCTCACGGCGCTGCTCGTGGCGCACCTGGCGGCGCGCGGCCTGCGCGTCCTCGAGGCGCGCCAGGCGCCGCCCAACGACGGCGGCATCGCGCTCGGCCAGGCGTGGGTGGCGATCTGCAGGCAGAACACGGGAGAGTGAACGATGTGTCTTGCCATTCCTGTCGAAGTGGTCGAGTTGCGAGGCGAGTCGATGGCGATCGTCGATCTGGACGGCATCCGCAAGGAGATCTCGCTCGCCCTCGTCGACGGCGTGCAGGTGGGCGACTTCGTGATCCTGCACGTTGGCTACGCGCTGTCTCGGCTCGACCGCGCCGAGGCGGCGCGGACGCTTGCGCTCTTCGCCGCGGCCGGCGCGGAGCAAGCGGCATGAAGTACATCGACGAGTTCCGCGACGGCGCGCTGGCGAGTCGCATCGCCGTCGCCATCGCCGCCGAGGCCGACCCCGGCCGCAGCTACAACCTGATGGAGTTCTGCGGCGGGCACACGCACGCGATTTCGCGCTACGGCGTCAGCGACCTGCTGCCGGCGCCGGTGCGAATGATCCACGGACCGGGCTGCCCGGTGTGCGTGCTGCCGATCGGCCGCGTCGACCTGGCGATCGGCCTGGCGCTCGAGCAGCGCGCGATCGTGTGCACCTACGGGGACTGCCTGCGCGTCCCGGCCTCGAACCAGCTCTCGCTGCAAAAGGCCAAGGCGCGCGGCGGCGACGTGCGCATGATCTATTCGCCGGCCGATGCGCTGAAGGTCGCCCAGGCGCACCCCGACCGCGAGGTCGTCTTCTTCGCGATCGGTTTCGAGACGACGACGCCGCCGACCGCGCTCGTCATCAAGGAGGCGGCGCGCCTCGGCCTGGCCAACTTCAGCGTCCTCTGCAACCACGTGCTGACGCCGGCGGCGATCACCAACATCCTCGAGTCGCCCGAGGTGCGCGAGCTCGGCACGCTGCCGCTCGACGGCTTCATCGGACCGGCGCACGTGTCGACCGTCATCGGCAGCCGGCCCTACGAATTCTTCGCGGAGGAATACCGCAAACCCGTGGTAATCGCCGGCTTCGAGCCGCTCGACGTGATGCAGGCGATCCTGATGCTGGTGCGCCAGATCAACGAGGGCCGCGCCGAAGTCGAGAACGAGTTCACCCGCGCGGTGACTCGTGACGGCAACCTGAAGGCGCAAGCGCTGGTGTCGGAGGTGTTCGAGCTGCGCCGCACGTTCGAGTGGCGTGGCCTCGGCATGGTGCCGTACAGCGCGCTGCGCATCCGCGCCGCTTACGCCGGCTTCGACGCCGAGCGTCGCTTCGCCCTCGAGACCCGCTCGGTCGCCGACAACAAGGCGTGCGAATGCGGCGCCATCCTGCGCGGAGTCAAGCATCCGCGCGACTGCAAGGTGTTCGGCACCGTCTGCACGCCGGAGAACCCGATCGGCTCGTGCATGGTCTCGTCCGAAGGAGCGTGCGCCGCGTACTACAGCTACGGACGCTTTCGCGAGATCGCCGTGGTGGCGGCGGAATGAGTACCGTCCGCCCCGGCTACGTTCGTCCTCTCGACCTCCGGCACGGCCGCGTCGACATGTCGCACGGCTCGGGCGGCCGGGCGATGGCACAGCTGGTCGAGCAGCTTTTCGCCGCCGCCTTCGACAACGAGTGGCTGGCGCAACGCAACGACCAGGCGCTGCTGCCGCGGCCCGAGGGCCGCATCGTCATGTCGACCGACTGCCACGTCGTCTCGCCGCTCTTTTTTCCCGGCGGCGACATCGGCTGCCTGTCGGTGCACGGAACGATCAACGACGTGGCGATGTCGGGGGCGCGTCCGCTCTGGCTCGCAGCCGGCTTCATCCTCGAAGAAGGCTTTCCGCTTGCCGACCTGCAACGCATCGTCGCTTCGATGGCGAGCGCCGCGCGCGCTGCCGGCGTGCCTATCGTCACCGGCGACACCAAGGTCGTCGAGGCGGGCAAGGGCGACGGCGTCTTCATCACGACCACGGGCGTCGGTGTCGTCGCGCCGGGCCTCGAGATCTCGGGCGACCGGGCCCGCCCGGGCGATCGCATCATCGTCTCGGGAACCGTCGGCGATCACGGCATGGCCGTCATGTCGCAGCGCGAGTCGCTCGCCTTCGGAACCGACCTCGTCTCCGACACGGCGGCGCTGCACGGTCTCGTCGCGGCGATGGTCGACGCCGTCCCCGAAGTGCGCGCGCTGCGCGACCCGACTCGCGGCGGGCTTGCGACGACGCTGAACGAGATCGCCGGCCAATCGGGCGTCGGCATGACGATCGACGAGGCGGCGGTGCCGGTGCTGCCGCAGGTCGAGGCGGCCTGCGAATTTCTCGGCCTCGATCCGCTCTACGTCGCCAACGAAGGCAAGCTGGTCGCGATCGTTCCGGCAGCGCACGCCGAGCGCCTGCTCGAGGTCATGCGCGAGCACCCGCTGGGCCGTCGCGCCGCGCTGATCGGCGAGGTGATCGCGGATGCGCACCACTTCGTGCAGATGCGCACCCGCTTCGGCGGCCGGCGCATCGTCGACTGGCTCGCCGGCGACCAGCTGCCGCGCATCTGCTAGTCCACTGATGAACCAGCTCGCCAAGCCGTGCGCATCCTGTTCCTGACGCGCAGCTTCAACAGCCTGGCGCAGCGCCTGTACCTCGATCTGACGGCGCTCGGCCAGGAGGTGTCGGTCGAGTTCGACATTTCCGACGCGGTGACGATCGAGGCGGTGGCGCTCTATCGCCCGCATCTCGTCGTCGCTCCGTTCCTGAAGCGCGCGATCCCCGAAGCCGTGTGGCGCGACACCGTCTGCCTGATCGTGCACCCCGGCGTTGCCGGCGACCGCGGCCCGTCCGCGCTCGACTGGGCGATCCTCGAAGGCGAGCGCGAATGGGGCGTCACCGTGCTGCAGGCCGAAGCCGAGCTCGACGCCGGCCCGGTCTGGGCGACCGAGCCGTTCGCGATGCGCGAGGCAAGCAAGTCGAGCCTCTATCGCCACGAGGTCACGGAAGCGGCAGATCGCGCCGTGACGCGAGCCGTGCAGCGCTTCGCCGAAAGCGGGCCGGTCCCGCCGCCCGCCGCCGAGAGCGGCGCGCGGCGCGGCCGTTG
>DATMGW010000239.1:0-2813 GCA_035555295.1 Caldimonas sp. | reverse complement strand
CACCGGCTTGTCGCCCGGCTTGGCCAGGATCATGCGCAGGCCCAGCCAGGCCAGATAGCCGGCACCCAGCCATTGCACGCCCCGAAACGCCGGCGGATACGCGGCCAGCAGCGTCGCCACGCCGGCCACCGCCAGCCACATCAGGACCTGGTCGCCGCCGATGACGCCGAGCGTCGCCGCGAGCCCGCCGCGCAGCCCGCCCTTGCCGGTCGACGTGATGAGGGCAAGGTTGCCCGGCCCGGGAATCATCAGGAAGACGATCACGGCGACGACGAACGACGCATAGTCGGCGATGCCGAAGGACATCGCTCAATTGTCGTTCGTGCCGGCGCGACTGTCATTGCGGCCTTCGCCGACAATTCCCCCGTGACGCCGCTCGATGAGTTCCTCAGCGCTCTGCGGCAGGGCATCGACGAGGCTCGCTTCGCGTCGCTCGTCCTCTCGAAGAACCGGCACGCCGATGCCGATCTGCAGGGTATCCGGGCGCGCCCGATCGAGCTGCGCGGCCGGCGCGTCGTCTCATTCGTGCACCGCTACGCGACGCGCGACGAGACGCGCAACCTCGCGCCTGACGCCGCCGTCGCCGCGGTCGCGGCGTGGCTCGATCCGACGGGCGAGCCATCGTTCGCGCATGCGATTCTGCACGCGGGCGGCAACGCGATGCATCTGCGCATCAGCAAGAAGGGACGAGCCCTGCTCTCGCGCGCGGCGTCCCCAGCGGGCGAGCCGGTCGTCGTGCCGCCGCCGTCGCTCTCGCACGACCGACCGAAGCGCCGCGCGCTGTCGCTCGAGCTGCCTTTTCTCGTCGATCTCGGAATCACCGATGAGCGTCATCGCCTCGTTCCGGCGATGGCGCGCAAGTGGAAACAGATCGACAAGTTTCTCGAGGTGCTCGATCACGCGCTCGACCGCCTTCCTCTTCCTGCCGGGGGCGCGCTGCGCGTCGTCGATTTCGGTTGCGGCAAGGGCTACCTCACCTTCGCCGTTCACGAGCATCTGCGGCGTCGCTTCGGGGGTGTGCCGCAAGTCACCGGTGTCGAGCTGCGCGCCGGCCTGGTCGAACTATGCAACCGCGCCGCCGAGACCTCGCACTGCGACGGGCTACGCTTCGTGCAGGGCGATCTGCGCAGCTTCCGGCCCGAGGCGGTCGACGTGATGATCGCGCTGCACGCCTGCGACACGGCGACCGACCACGCGATCGATCTCGGTCTGCGCGCGGGGGCGCGCGTTCTCGTCTGCTCGCCGTGCTGCCACAAGGAGCTGCGCCCGCAGATGACGACCCCGGCGCCGCTCGGTGCGCTGTTCCGCCACGGCATCCACCTCGGGCAGGAAGCGGAGATGGTGACCGACAGCCTGCGCGCCTTGCTGCTCGAGGCCGCCGGCTACGAGGCCCAGGTTTTCGAGTTCGTCTCGCTCGAGCACACGAGCAAGAACAAGATGATCCTGGCGACGCGCCGTGACGCCGACACGGCCGACACCGGGCGCGCGCTGGCGCAGGTCGATGCCGTCAAGGCCTTCTACGGGGTCCGCGAGCAGTGCCTGGAGCAGCTGCTCCGCGAGCGCATCGAGACGGCCCTGGGACCCGCGCGCGAGTCTTCCGGCGGCGCCGGCAAGCCTTAGGAACAGGGCACGATCTTGAACTCGACGCGCCGGTCGAGCGCGTCGACGGCGTTGTCGCTGCCGCTGCCGACGATGTTCTGGCGAAAGCCCATGCCGACCGTCTTGGTCCGCGCGCCGAGCACCGAGGCTTCGGTGGTGAGCTTTTGCCGGATGTAGTTGGCGCGTTGCAACGACAGCGCGTCGTTGATCTGCTCCGACCCGGTCTTGCTCGTGTGGCCGACGATTTCCATGCAGGCCCGCGACGCCGTGCTTTCCTTGGCGATCTGGCGCAACCACATTCCATACGGCCCGCTCACCTTCGAATCCGACCAGAACTCGGTGCTGCCGGGATTGAACAGGAACTTGACGCCGAGCTGGTTGTAGGCGATGCCGAGGGCGACGACGCGGCCGAACGCCTGCTCGGCCTCGGCGTTGCGGCCGAGCTTGATGTTCGTCAGGTAGATGCCGTTCAGGACCCGCAGCTGCTCGCCTGCCGGCGTCGCCAGGGCGCTGCGGTACTGACCGAGCGCTTCGACGTAGCGCTCCTGGTTGTAGAGGGTCGTCGCCTCGTTGATGAGCGTCGCCGAGGCGATGCGGTCGAGGTAGAACGGGTCGGCGCGTTGTCCGGGCGGCGTCGCCGAGGTGCGCGCGTAGCCCTCGATCACCTTGTCCTTCACGAGCACCGGGCTGTCGCGGTAGTAGGCGAGCGGGGTGTGGTCGAGCCCTTCGTCCTTGGCGACCGCCGACGCCTGCGCGACGACCGTGCCGGTCTTCAGCTCGGTCAGCGCGAGGTTGATCTGCAGGGCGCGCTTGCGTCCGGCGGTGCTGTTCTCGACACGCGTCATGGTGCCGGTCAGGAGGTACTGGGCACGGCCGAGGCTGGCTGACTGGAAGGGCAGGATCTCGAACGACTCGGACTTCGCTGTCAAGAGCTCGGAGACACGGTTTTCGAGGAGCACCGTCGCCGCCGTCTGCTGCCCGGTGGTCGCATCGAGCATCGGATCGAGGACGATGCCGCGCTTTTGCAGCTTGGCGAGGAACGCCGGGAGCTTTTGCGTCTGCGCGGCGAGCCCGTCGGTCGCCTGCGTGACGGCCTGCTCGAAGGGCTGCTCGTCGCTCAGGCTCGTCGCCTGCGGCGCTGCACATCCGCCGACGGCAGCGAGCAGGCTCGCGGCGACAAACGCCAAGGCCGACGCACGCAAGGTCGAGGTCGA
>DATMGW010000238.1:0-2072 GCA_035555295.1 Caldimonas sp. | reverse complement strand
GAGGCCGCAGGCCCGCGTCGGCGTTTTTAAGGATATTCAGGCCTTCGGCATAGGCCGCCATCAGACCGTACTCGATGCCGTTATGGACCATCTTCACGAAGTGCCCGGCGCCGTGCGGACCGCAATGCAGGAAGCCCTGCTCGGCAGGGCCGATCTCGCCGCTGCGCCCGCGGGTGCGCTCGACGCTGCCGGCGCCGGGCGCCAGCGCCGCGAAGATCGGCGTCAGGTGCTCGACGATCTGCGCCTCGCCGCCGATCATCAGGCAGTAGCCGCGGTCTCGTCCGGCGACGCCGCCGCTGGTGCCGACGTCGACGTAGTGCTTGTCGGCCGCTGCGAGCTCGGCGGCACGGCGGATGTCGTCGCGATAGTAGGAGTTGCCGCCATCGATGACGATGTCGCCGGCATCGAGGTGCGGCACGAGCTGCGCGAGCTCGTCATCGACGACCGCGGCGGGCACCATCATCCAGATGGCGCGCGGCCGGGTCATCTTCGCAACCATGTCGGCGAGCGACGTCGCTCCCGTCGCGCCGTCCTTCTGCGAGGCCGCCACCGCGGGGCCGTGCATGTCGTAGACCACGCACTCGTGGCCTTTCTTCAGGAGCCGGCGCACCATGCTCGCCCCCATTCTCCCGAGCCCGATCATTCCCAGCTGCATCGTCGTTCTCCGTCGTTTCGTGTGATCAAGGCGGCGACTGCCGCGATGGCGGCTCGCGCCAGACATCGACGACGATCGCGTGCGTCCCGCCGTCGTCCCGCAGCGTGATCGATCCGTCGGCCGACGGCAGGCCATCGACGGCGACGCTCGCGCCAGCCGCCGAGGCGGCGCGCCGACAGGCGATCTGATAAGTCGATGACTTGAAGCGGTAGCGCAGCTCGAACGCGTTCCAGTCGAGAGGTACGAGAGGCTTCACCTGCAGTTGGTTCCCCGTCCGCTTGAGGCCGAGCAGCGACTCGACAAGCAGCTGGTACATCCACCCCGCCGAGCCCGTGTACCAGGTCCAGCCGCCGCGGCCGGCATGCGGCGCCAACGCATACACGTCTCCGGCGACGACGTACGGCTCGACCTTGTAGATCTCCACGGCCGCCTCGTCCGCCGCATGACGGGCCGGACAGAGGAAGCCGAACAGCTCCCACGCGCGCTCGGCGTCGCCGAGCGCGGCGAACGCCAGGGTTGCCCAGACCGCGGCGTGCGTGTACTGGCCGCCGTTCTCGCGCACGCCCGGCACGTAGCCTTCGATGTAGCCCGGCGACGGCTGCGAGACGTCGAAGGGCGGGTCGAGCAGCTGGACGATGCGCGTCTCGGCGTGGACGAGCCGGTGATGCAGGGAGGCCATCGCCTGGCGCGCACGCTCGGGCGGCGCCGCACCGGAGAGCACCGACCAGCTCTGGGCGATGGAATCGATCTGGCATTCGGCGTTGGCCGCGCTGCCGAGCGGCGTGCCGTCGTCGAACCAGGCACGCTGGTACCACTCGCCGTCCCAGGCGCTCGCCTCAACGCTGTCGCGCAGCCGCGCCGATTCGCGGTCGCACAGCTCGGCGAACCCGGTATCGCCGCGTGCTCGAGCGACCGGCGCGAATCGCTTCAGCACCGTGATGAGGAAGAACGCGAGCCACACGCTCTCACCCTTGCCGCCCACGCCGACGAGGTTCATGCCGTCGTTCCAGTCTCCCATGCCCATCAGCGGCAGGCCGTGCGCGCCATGGCGCAGGCCGTGCCGTATCGCCCGGACGCCATGCTCGTAGAGACTCGCGCTCTGATCCGACACCTTCGGCAGCTCGTAGTTCGACTGCTCGCCCTCGTTCAGCGCGCGGCTGTCGAGGAAGGGACACGCCTCGTCGAGGACGGCGACGTCGCCGGTCACGTCGACGTAGCGACACGTCACGAACGGGAGCCACAGGTAGTCGTCCGAGCAGCGGGTCCGGATGCCCTTGCCCGATGGCGGATGCCACCAGTGCTGCACGTCGCCTTCGAGGAACTGGCGCGACGCCGAGCGCAGGAGATGCTCGCGGACAAGCTCCGGTCGGGCATGGACGAGGGCCATGACGTCCTGCAGCTGGTCGCGGAAGCCGAA
>DATMGW010000237.1:0-21631 GCA_035555295.1 Caldimonas sp. | reverse complement strand
AGAGCCCCGTGCTCGAGCTCGCCGGCCAGGCCGACCAGGGCGCCCTTGCCGTAGGCCTCGACCCGGCCGGCGCCGCCGAGCGCCTCGACGAGGCGCGCCGCCATCTCGCGGCCGAGCGGCTTCAACGCTTCCATCATCGGCAGGATGTCTTCGACGTAGCGGCCGGCATACGGGTTCTTCACGGCCGCCGCGCACCAGCCGCGACGCAGCGGCTTGGCCAGGCGCGGGCCGTTGTCGTGCCAGACGTCTTCGACCGAGACGACGAGCTTGCGCACGTCGACCTCGGGGAGCTGGGGGGTGGCTGGGATCAGCATGCCTGCATTCTGTACGACTCCCTCGCCCCGCTTGCGGGGAGAGGGCTGGGGTGAGGGGTCGTCGCGGCGCCGGGATCGCCGCAGACCCTGACGCGCCCCTGCAGGCACAGCACGGCGGCGACGATGCGGCCGCCATCGATCTGGCGCTGGGCCTCCGCCGCGCCGTTGCCGAGGGCCCGGTCGACAAGCGACAGCGGCAGCGGCGGGACGCCGCAGGTGACGAGGCGATGGCCCAGATCGCTGTCGTCGCGCACCTCGCTGGCCGGGCGGCGAACGATCCGCGCGTCGTCGATGTCGACGGCGTTGCCGAGGATCGTCGCCGCCGCGTCGGCGGCCGACGCGCTCGTCGCGAGCACGGTTGCTGCGTCGGCGATGCCGAGCGAGAAGCTGCGCCCGCGCCAGCCCGAGGTGGCGATGCCGCGCACCGGTGAGGCGGCGGTGACCGGGAAGCGGCCGTCGAGCGGCCCGCCGGCGCGGCCGCGCGCCGGATCGGCGCACAGGCCGATGTCGAACGACGCACCCGGAGCCAGGCGCAGAGCGATGTCGCCGCCGTTGTTGACCCAGGCGCGCTCGATGCGCGGGTCGGCGAACGACTCGATCAGCTCTTCGGCGACGCTGCCCGCGACCGCCGCCATCGCCGTGATGAAGCGGCCGTCCTGCGCGTGCGCACGGCACGCCGCGACCATGCGCCGGGCGACCGGGCCGCGCGGCGCGACGCACGCGCCTGTGGGCGACGAGAGATCGGTTCGCAACGCCGGCAACTCGGCGACGAGCTCGTCGAGGAGCGTTGCAAAGCGCGCCCAGGCGCGCTCGATGCATTGGGCGGCAACGCCGGCCTCGCCCTCGGCCCCGAGGATGCAGTCGATCGGCCCGTGCTGGAAGTGCCAGCGGCCTTCGGCAAGGCGCTGGCGAACCGCGCCGCTCATGGCGTCGCCTCGCGCCGCGCGCGAATCGGCCAGGGGTTGTCCGCCGCCGGCTCGACCAGGCGAAACGCCTGCGACGCGAGCACCTCCTCGATGCGGCGCACGCGGTCCATGTGGCCGCCGAGGGCGCGATAGTCTTCCAGGCGCATCGTGAATTCGATCGGCGAGACGATCGCCGGCGTCGGCACCGAGCCGAAGCTCTTCGCCGGCATCTTCGCGACGTCGACCATCACCGTGATGCCGCCGCCCGGCCAGACGTAGACCGGCGCGCCGCCGCAGGTGACGTTGACGAGCAGGCTCTTGATCGAGCGCGTCAGGCGCACCGGGTTCTCGGTGACTCCGGCGCGCAGCGACCCGCCGGCGCCGGCGACGTAGAGCACGGAGCAGAGCGACGGCTCGCAGTTCTCGCCGATCCGCTCGACGACGCGGCGCACTTCGGTGGGCATCTCGGCCGGGCGCGGGACGAGCTGCTCGTCGAGGACGAACCAGGCTGAGTCCTCGCCGGTCGTCGAGACCATCAGCAGGCGCAGCCCCGGCCGCGCGCCGTGCTCCCTGTCCCATCCCTCGACGATCGAGAGCGGATCGACGATATCGGTGCCGCCCCAGCCCGAGCCGGGACGGGCGACCTGGAAGTAGCGCCCGGGAGTCGACTTGCGGCCGCGCAGGCGGATGCCGGTCGGCGCCATGTCGAGGAACTTGCCGGCCTGGTGCTCGGACAGCACGCCCGTGATGTGGTCGTCGACGACGACGACCTCGTCGACGTGCGCCGCCCACTGCGGCGCGAAGATGCCGATCGCCGCCGAGCCACAGCCGACGCGCATGCGCTGTTCCTCGACGCCGTCGACGACGGGCGCCCGGTCGGCGGCGACGATCACGTTCGCGCCGCCTTCGATCTGCAGCTCGACCGGCTCGCGGTTGCCGAGCGCCATCATCATCTCGCAGGCGACGCGGCCTTCCTTCTTCGAGCCGCCGGTCAGGTGGTGCACGCCGCCCAAGGCGAGGAACTGCGAGCCGTACTCGATCGTGCTGACGTGGCCGACCGCCTCGCCCTGGTGCCGCACTGTCGCCTGCTCAGGGCCCAGGTAGCGGTCGGTGTCGACCTTCACCTTGAAGCTGCAGTAGCTGAAGATGCCCTCGGTGACGACGGTCACCATGTCGACGCCCTCGTGCGTCGACGCGACGATGAAGGGCGCGGGCTTGTAGTCGGGGTAGGTCGTCCCCGCGCCGACGCCCGAGACGAAGACCGGCGCGTCGGCGCCGACGAGGCTGCCGTCCCAGCGCCCTTGCTGCGCCGCCTGCCAGGCGACGAGGTCGGTGCCGGGCCGGGCGACGAGGGCCAGGGTGTCGAGCCGCTCGAGCCGGCCGTCGACGTTGCCGTAGCGGTCGCACGCGCCGAGCTTGCCCGGGCTGATCTGGCACAGCACCGGGCACGCTTCGCAGCGCACCTTGTCGGCCGCCATGCGCTCGGGGGCGCGCGAGTGCTCCAGAACGGCCGGCCGGCCGTTCTCCTGTGAATCGACCGGCTGGCCGTCGGATCGCGGCGCGAAGCCCGGCGGCGTGTCGCTCATCGTTCGCGCCTCGCGGCGACGATCGCCGCGCGCAAGCGGCTCGGCGTCACCGGCACCTCGCGCATGCGAACCCCGGTCGCCGCGTGGATCGCGTTGAGGATCGCCGGTGCCGTCGCGACGAGCGCCGGCTCGCCGACACCCTTGGCGCCCCACGGCCCGAGCGGCTCGGCGTCCTCGATCAGGTGCAGCGTGATCGGCGGCACGTCGCCCGCCGTCGGGATCAGGTAGTCGTGCAGGTTGTCGGTGCGGCCGTTGACGTACTCCTCCATCAGCGCCATGCCGATGCCCTGGGCGATGCCGCCGTGGACCTGCCCTTCGACGAGGGTCGGGTTGATGGCGCGGCCGACGTCGTGCGCGGCATGGATGTGGAGCAGCCGCACCGTGCCCAGCTCGAGATCGACTTCGAGCTCGGCCAGCTGCGCCGCGAAGCCGTAGGTCGCATAGGGGACGCCCTGGCCGTCGCCGTCGAGCGGCACCGTCGGCGGGTTGAAGTGGCCGCTGGCGACGGCCAGGTCGCCATTCGCATCGGCGCGCCCCTCGCGCAGGTCGACGACGCGGCGCTCGCCGTTCGCGACGCCGCCCAGGCTCGACCGGTCGAGCTCGAGGCGGACGTCGGCCTCGTCGTCGGCGGGCCAACCGAGACGTACGACGAGCTGGCGGCGCAACGCAGCGCCCGCCGCCTGCACCGCGTTGCCCGAGACGAAGGTCTGCCGCGAAGCCGACGACTTGCCGGCGTCGGCGGTGCGATCGGTGTCGCCCATCACCTGCTCGACCGAGGCGAGCGGCAGGCCGACCGCGTCGGCAAACATCTGCGCCATGATCGTCGCCGTGCCCTGCCCGATCTCCTGCGCGCCGTTGTAGAGGAAGAGGTGGCCGCCGCGCTGGGCGTCGCAGCGCAGCGCGCCGCGCATCGTCGACGGATTGGCGATCACGGTGTTGCCGATGCCGTACCACATGCAGGCGACGCCGACGCCGCGGCGCAGCGCGCTCGCGTTCGCCACGGCATCGGCGTTGAACGCGGCGGCGGCCGTGCGCGCGGCGTGCCAGGCCGGACGCAGCGCATCGAGACAGGCGCGCAAGCCGACGCTCGCGGCGAGCCGCTGCCCCGTCGCCGTGCGATTGCCGGCGCGAAGCGCATTGGCGTGGCGAAACTCGAGCGCGTCGATTCCCGCGGCCGCGGCGAGCTCGTCGATCAGCAGCTCGCCGAGCAAGGCGGCCTGCGGCACGCCGAAGCCGCGAAAGGCGCCCGAGACGCTGTTGTTCGTCAGCACCGCGCGCGTCACGGCGCGCACGTTCGGCACGCGGTACGGGCCGCAGGCGTGGATCGGCACGCGGTTGGCCACCGTCGGCCCCCACGACGAATAGGCGCCGGTGTTGAAGTCGCCGGTGAAGTCGAAGGCCGTGAGCCTGCCATCGGCGGCGCACGCCGCGGTCGCCGTCATTCGGGCCGGATGGCGCTTCGTGCTTGATTGCATCGACTCCGGCCTCCCGTAGACGAGGCGCACCGGCCGGCCGAGCTTCCACGCCGCGACCGCCAGCAGCGGCTGCACCGAGAGATCGAGCTTGCCGCCGAAGCCGCCGCCGATCGCCGAGGGAACGATGTGCACCTGCGCCGGCGCGATCGCCAGGACATGCGCGACCTCGTCGCGATCCATGTACGGCGTCTGCGTGCAGGCGTAGATGCGGATGCGGCGCGGCGCGCCGCCCTCGCCCTCGACGACCTCGGCGTAGCCGGCCTCGGGCTCGATGTAGGCATGCTCAACGTAGCGCGTCTCGAAGCTCGACGAGGCGCGATGCGGCGACGCCACCGGGTCGGCGAGCGCGGCGTCGACGTCGCCGCTGACGACGCGGCCGCGGCACAGCACGTTGTCGGCAAAGCGCGCCTGGACCGCGTGTCCGGCCGTGGCGGCGGCGAGCGCCGTGTCGATCGTCTCGTGCGCCGGCAGCGGTGTGTAGGACACCGGGATCTCGCTCTCGGGCACGGCCAGCACGGCCTCGGCGTCGCCGACCAGGGCGAGCACCGCCTCACCGCGAAAGCGTGCGACGCGTTCGGCGAGCACGGGCTGGTCGCGCAGCTCGGCGAAGATCGCGAAGGCGTTGTTCGGCACGTCGGCGGCGACCAGCACGTCGACGATGCCGGGCCAGCGCCGGCGCAGGGCCGCGAGGTCGCCGATCGCGAACGCCGCGTGCGCGTGCGGCGACCGCACGACGCGTATCGCCAGCACCTCGGCGGGCAACGCCGGCCACTGGTCGGCGCCGAAGCGCTCCGCACCGCAGACCTTGGCCGGAGCATCGAGCCGCGCGGCACGGCAGCCGACGGCAGCGCCCGCCACCGGCACGGGGGCTTCGCCGATGTCTCCTGCGGCGGCCGCCAGGACGGCCTCGACGATCTTGGTATAGCCGGTGCAGCGACACAGCACGCCGGCGAGGGCGTCGCGCACTTGGGCCTCGCTCGGCTTCGGATTCGTGCGCAGCAGCGACTCGGCGCTCATCAGCATTCCCGGCGTGCAGATGCCGCACTGCGCCGCGCCGAGCGCGACGAAGGCGCGCTGCAGCGGCGAAAGCGCGCCGTTCGCGTCGGCCAGACCTTCGACCGTCGTCACCGTGCGGCCTTCGCACTGACCGACGGCGACGAGGCACGCGCAGACCTGCTCGCCGTCGAGCAGCACCGTGCAGGCGCCGCAGTCGCCGGCGTGGCAGCCGATCTTCGTGCCGGTCAGGCCGAGCTCGTCGCGCAGCGCGTCCGACAGGCGCCGCGCCGGCTCGCCGACGAGCTCGCGGTCGACAGCGTTGACGCGCAGGCGGACGATCTGCCGCACCTCGAGATCGCGCGCCGTCATGTCGCGAAGGCCGCGAGGGCGCGGCGCAGCAGGGTCAGCGTCGCATCGGTACGGTACGCGGCGCCGCCGCGGACGTCGTCGATCGGCGCGAGCGGCGCCAGGTCGGCGGCATCGACCACGTCGGCGAGGCGCGCGCGCTCGACGCCGGCCAGCCGCGACTCGAGCGCAGCGAGGCGCTGCGCCGCCGCCGAGCAGCTGCCGACGGCGACTCCGGTGCTCGTGACACGGCCGGCGGCGTCGACGTCGATCGTCACCGCGACCATCGTGATCGAGATGACGAGGTAGCGCCGGCCGCCGAGCTTGAGAAACACGGAGCGCGCGCGGGGGCTGCGCGCCGGGATGTGCAAGGCGACGACGAGCTCGCTGCCGAGCCGCGCCGTGCGCCGGCTGCCGAGAACGAAATCGGCGATGGCGAGGCGACGCGTGCCGAGCGCGCTGCGCAACTCGACCTCGGCGTCCATTGCCAGCAGAGCCGGAATGCCGTCGGCCGCCGGCGAGGCGTTGCAGACGTTGCCGGCGACCGTTCCGGCGTTCTGGATCTGCGCGCCGCCGATCTCGCGCGCGGCCGCCTTCAGTCCGTCGAAGAGCGGCGGCAGCGGCGCGCGCAGGACGTCGCTCCACGTCGTCGTCGCGCCGATCGTCCAGCCGGAATCGCTGTCGGCGATGCCGCGCAACCCGGCGACGCGGGACAGGTCGAGCACCGGCCGGGAGAGCTTGCGCCCGACGTGCGCCGGATAGAGATCGGTGCCGCCCGCGAGCACGGCCCAGTCGCCCGCCGCGAGCAATTGAGCGGCTTCGGCCACCGACCTTGGGCGCTCGAAACGGAGGATCACGCCATCGACTCCCTGCGAATGAAGTGTTTACTTCATTGCCGAGTCAATCTAGCATGCCGCGGCCGCTTTGCCTAGACCGGTGACCGCCACGAAAACCCTCCCGCGCTTCGAGCGCACGCGCGATCCCGAGCGCACGCGCGCCCGCATCCTGCGCGCGGCGCGCAACGAGTTCATGCGCCACGGCTACAGCGGCGCCCGGGTCGAGCGCATCTCGCGCACCGGTCGCTCGAGCGACCGGATGCTCTATTACTACTTCGGCAGCAAGGAGAAGCTCTACCTCGCCGTCCTCGAGGGTGTGTACGCGGAGCTCGGTGAAGCCGAGAGCGCGCTGGCCCTCGATTCGAGCCAGCCGGTCGCAGCGCTCACCGAGCTGATCGCCTTCACCTGGAACTACTACCTGGCGCACCCGGAATTCGTCGCCCTGCTCTCGAACGAGAACCTGCAGCGCGGGCGCCATATCACCAAGTCGGCGAAGGTCAAGCAGCTGTCGCGGTCCGTACTCGACATTTTGGGGACAATACTGGCCGAGGGTGCGCGGCAGAAGCTGTTTCGCCGCGACCTCGACGTGCACAAGGTCTACCTGACGCTCGCCGCACTCGGCTACTTCTATCTCTCGAACCGCTACACGCTGTCGTCGTTTCTCGGCAGCGACCTGATGCGTGCCGAGCGTTGCCAGGCCTGGCTTGCCGAGATCACGCGCGTGATCCTGGCCGCGGTCGCCGCGCCGCGGCGGCGCGACGGATCGATTTCCCGACGGACGGAAGAAGAAAGAGGTTGACGCTCGGATGGCGGCTTACGACGTTCAGAAGGTTCTCTCGGTCCACCACTGGAACGAGTCGCTGTTCACCTTCACGTGCACGCGCGGCGCGAGCCTGCGATTCGAGAGCGGCCACTTCGTGATGGTCGGCATCATGGTCGAAGGCAAGCCGCTGCTGCGCGCCTATTCGATCGCCAGCGCGCATTACGAGGAGCATCTCGAATTCTTCAGCATCAAGGTGCCCGACGGGCCGCTCACCTCGCGCCTGCAGCACCTGAAGGTCGGCGACGATGTCCTGGTCGGCCGCAAACCGACGGGAACGCTCGTCCTCACCGATCTCCTGCCCGGACGCAATCTCTACCTGTTCGCGACGGGAACCGGCCTCGCGCCCTTCATGAGCATCATCCGCGATCCGGGCACCTACGAGCGCTTCAAGAAGATCGTCCTGGTGCACGGCGTGCGCAAGGTCGACGAGCTCGCCTACGCCGACCTGATCGCCTACGACCTGCCGCGCCACGACCACCTGGGCGAGCAGGTGCGCGACCAGCTCGTCTACTACCCGACGGTCACGCGCGAGCCGTTTCGCAACCAGGGGAGGCTGCCCGAGCTGATCGCCAACGGCAAGCTGTGCGGCGACATCGGTTTTCCGCAGATCGACCCGGCGAACGACCGGGCGATGATCTGCGGCGGCCCCGCGATGCTGAAGGACATGCGCGCCGTCCTCGACGCCGCCGGGTTCACGATTTCGGCCGGCATCGGCCAGGCCGGCGACTACGTGATCGAGCGCGCTTTCGTCGAGAAGTGACGCGGCGGGTCTGCGGTCGCCTGCCATAACGCCTCCATAACAGCACGCGACCTACAACTCCGTACCACCAGGTGTGGATGTGGAGGTCGCGAGCCATGGATTCTTCGACAACCCGAGTGCAGCGAGGGCTGGCCCGCTGGCTGGGCGCCTGCGCGATCGTCACGTTGCTGGTGGCCTGCGGCGGTGGCGACTACGTCTCTGACCCCGCGAGCGGGAACGGGAGCGGCGGTGGCGGCGGTGGTGGTGGCGGCGGCGGCGGCGGCGGCCCGACCGCGCCGGCGCTCAAGCTGCTCCCGGCACGGGTCGGTCTGGCGATCGGCGGCAACGCTGCCCTGTTCGCCGCCGGGGCGGACGCGGCAACAACCTGGCAGTCCAGCGACGCGACGATCGCGACCGTCGACGCCAAGGGTCAGGTCCAGGCGCTGGCCAAGGGCAGCGCCGTCATCACCGCGACCTCCGGTACGAGCGTCGCGACGTCGACCGTCACGGTCTACCGGACCGACGGTCCGGCGCCCGACCCGACGACCGAGTCGCTGATCGCCCTGGCCCACGAGTTCCTGCATGCCCTGCAGTTCACGATGCCACGCACGGCGACCTGCAAGGATGCTGAATGGTTCGACGAGGCCACCGCCCAGTGGGCGATGGACAACGCCGTATCGACGATTCCGCAGGGAGCTCCGGGCGAATTCGGCATGGAGTCGGGCCTCGGCAACGTCGCGTCGAACTACCCCAAGAGCGGCCCGGTGCTCGCCGAATACATGTACTCGGACCACATGATCTCGATCGAGAAGGCCGGGGTGCAGCCCAAGCTGAACGGCTACGCCGACTACCTCTTCTTCCAGTACTTCGCACGCACGCAGGGGTCGAGCACGATCAAGCGGATCTTCGATGCGATGGCGGGTGGCAGGAACAGCGTCGAGGCGATCGCCGCCGTCGTCGACCTGAAGTCCGTCTGGCCCGAGTTCGCCAAGACCCTGTGGATCGGCTACCCCGACAAGGTGCTCGACTACTGGGCGACCGAGGACGAGTACCGCTTCGGCCTCGAGGCCGTCTTTGCCCAGGTGCCGACGACCCTCGACGTCGACCGGGCGCTCAAGGACAGGCAGAAGACGCTGAAGGTCGACCAGAAGGGACAGAAGAGCGCCAAGTTCGAGCTGTTCGGCGCCGCCCTGGCCTTCGGCGGCGACTACGAGATCGAGCCGCGCAGCATCCTCTACGAACACCTGCAGTTCAGCGACGCGACGGTCCACGCGGTGGTCTTCTACAACCCGATCGCGAACCAGCCGAACAACAGCTACATGAAGGTGCAGGCACTGAAGAAGATCGGCGGCAAGTGGAAGGACCCGGAGGACTGGACCAACGACACCTTCAAGACGTACTGCCTCGACAATCAGGACGAGCGGCTCGAAGAGCTTCTTCTCATCGTCAGCAACAGCGAAGCGAACCGCGGCACCGAGACGCCGTTTCTGATCGGCAAGGACTCGCCGATGAAGATCGCCACCTCGAACGTCGGCTCCTGGCGATGGTTCGGCACGTCCAGCCTGAGGACGCAGACCGTGACCGGCGAAACGACGGTGGAAAGCATGATCGGCCCCTTCATCCGCTTTCGGGAGCTGTCGGCGGATCCGGCCGACGCGCTGGTCGGCCTCGACGTCTTCTTCGCCGACCAGCCGAGCAGGATCACCTACAGCGTCAGCGGTCCGATCACCGGAACCAATTGCACGATCTCCGGGACGGGAACGGCGTTGCAGCAGGCCGTCGGCGAAGGCAGCATCTTCGTCAACTACCTGACACTCGACGGCCCGCCGGGGCAAGGTCGTCGGCTCCGGTGCGACAACGATTCCCGGACTGACCAAGACGATCACCTGTCCGGGCAGCGCGTCGGCGAGCGTGACGGTCGACCAGGCGACGAACTGGCTGTCCTGGCCGAGCGACGGCGTTCCGGTCAGCGCCGATGGACAGGCGATCAGCGGCACCTGGGTACGCACCGATGCCGAAGGCACGAAGACTTCGGTCTGGGACTTCAAATCGGTGCCCGACTAGCGGCGCCCCGGCAGAGCGGCCGTCCCGACCGGATCCCCTGATGGCTGGGCTCGCTACCATCGCCGGCAGCACCAAGAGTCGCGCGCCGCGTGGCGCGCGGCGCGCGACAGGGGTTGCGATGGAGCTCGCACTGTCCGATCTCGCACTGGCCAAGCATGCAGATGGCTCGAGCCGGACGCTGGCGCCGCGCGACGCGGCGCTCCTGGCGTGGCTGGCGCTCGAGGGCGCGACGCCGCGAGCCCGCCTGGCCGAGCTGCTCTGGCCGGCGAACGAGCCCGACGCTGCACGCAACACCTTGCGCCAGCGCCTGTTCCACCTCAGGAAGGACTGCGGCGAGCTCGTTTCGGGCGGCCTCCTGCTGCGCCTGGCCGACGACGTTCGCCACGACCTCGGCGAATCCGGTGGCGTGCTCGGCGACCTCCGTTTTCCCGACGCTCCCGCGCTCGACGAGTGGCTGCGCAGCCAACGCGAGAAGCGCGCCAGCGCGGCGCGGGGCGCCATCGAACGCCAGGCCCGGGCCCTTGAAGACGCCGGCGAGCTCGCCGCCGCCTTGCCGGTCGCGCAGGCGCTTCTCGAGCTCGACACCTTGAGCGAATCGGCGCATCGCCACGTCATTCGCCTGCACTACCTGCGCGGCGACCGGGCCGCGGCCCTGCTCGCCTTCGATCGCTGCGAACGCACCCTCAAGGACGAGGTGGGAACGCGACCCTCGAGCGAGACGCTGGCGCTGCTGCAGACGATCGAGCAGGCGCAGCCGCACACGTGGGTGCCGGGCCAGGCCTTGCCCGCTTCGGCGTTGCGGCCGCCGCAGTTGATCGGCCGCGATGCCGAGCTCGCCGCGCTCGCCGGCAGCTGGGCCGCGCACCAGCACTTCGTCGTCACCGGGCAGGCCGGCTCGGGAAAGAGCCGCCTGCTCGACACGCTGGCCCAGTCGCGCCCCGGGGCGCTGCTCGTGCGGGCACGACCGGGTGACGACAAGGTTCCCCTCGCGACGCTGGACCGACTGGTGCTGCGCCTGCGCGAACGCTGGCCCGAGCTCGGGGCGCTGCCGGCGTACGCGAGCTTCGTCGCGCAATCGTCAGGACCCGTCGATAGCGAAGCACCGATCGTTCGATCGGCCGTGCCCTTCGTCGCCGAGCTGCTTCGCGCGGCCTGCGGCCACGGGCTCGACGCGCTCGTGCTCGACGACCTGCAATTCGCCGACGATGCGAGCGTCGACCTCTGGCACGAGCTGTTGGTCTGGCCGACCCTGGCGGAGGTGCGGTTCGGCTTTGCCTCGCGGCCCGATGGCGAGACGGCCGCGGCCCGCATTGCCAGCCTGGGCGCGCGCAGCGACGCGGCGACCCTGGCCCTGCAGCCGCTGGGCGCCGATGCCATCGCACCGTTCGTCGAATCGCTGGCCCTGCCCTCGGTCGACGCGAATGCGGTCGCCGCCACGCTGGTGCGGCGGATCGGCGGCAATCCCTTGCATCTGCTCGAGACGATCCGCCATGCGCTGGAGAAGCATGGCCACCTGCGCGCTGACCAGCTCGTGGCGCCGGCGCGCGTGACCGAGCTGCTCGAGCAGCGCCTCCTGGCGCTGCCCGCCGACGGGCTGCTGCTGGTACGGGTCGCCGCCGTTGCCGGCAACCATTTCGATCCCGAGCTCGCCGCTGCCGTCAGCCGCCGCGACGTGCTCGAGCTCGCGGACGCCTGGCACGCACTCGAACGCCAGGGCTTGCTCGACGCGCGCGGCTTCATGCACGACCTGATCGGCGAAGCGGCGCATCGGCTGCTGCCGCAGCCGATCGCCCAGGTCCTGCACGGCCGGGTCGCGGCCCATCTCGGGCAACGCGGCGCCAGCGCGGCACGGCTGGCGCACCACCTGCTGAGCGCCGGCGACGAAGCGGCCGCCGTGCCGCATCTGGCCCGGGCCGCACGCCAGGCCTGGCAGCTGGGGCGCAGCCGCGAAGCGCGCGAGGCGTTTTTCAAGGCGGCGGCGATCGAGCTGGCACGCGGCCGCCCGGACGCGGCCTTCGACCTGCTCTTCGATTGCGCCGAGTCGATGACCGAGCTCGGTCCGCTGACGGCACTCAACGAAGCTGTCGAGCGGCTGACTCCGCTGGCACACACGCCGTCGCAGCGCGCCCGGGTCGCCCTGTTTCGCGCCATCGACCTGCACAAGTGCGGCGACGATCTCGGCTTCCTCGAACTGATCGACGTTGCCCTGACCCTGGCCGTCGCCAGCGAAGATCGCATCGTCGAAGCGGAATGCCGTTTCGCCAAGGGCTACTACGCCGCGCACGACGGCCGCCCGCGCGAGGCCGTGCAACTCCTGGCGGCGACGGCGGCGCTGCACCGCAGCGTCGGCCGGGAGGAGCGGGCGCTGAGCGTCGAGATGAACGCCAATCTCATGCGCTTGTGGACGGGGCAGGCCCGTCTGGCGCTGCACCAGCTGCAGACGCTGCACGACGTGCTCGGCTCGCGCTCGTCGCAGACGCTGGCGATGCTGCTGGGGCGGTGGGCTCTCTGCGAGACCCACCTGGGGCAGTTCGATGCGGCGGCCCTGACGGCACGGCGTGCCCTCGACGCGCTGCGCGCCACCGACATGATCGGCATCGACCTCGCGGCGAACATCCGCATCGTCGCCGACGTGCAGCGCCGCTGCGGTCATTGGAGCGAAGCGCTCGCGGTCATCGAGGAGCTGCAGCCGCGCCTAGGTGAGCAAGGCGATCCGCAGCAACGCCTGGCTGAGACGCTGGCCGACATCTACCTCGATCTCGGCCGGCCCGAGCTCGCGCACCGGCACATCGAGGCCTTCGCCACGGCGTCGCAGTATTCCGCACGGACGCGCCAGCGCATGCTGCTGTTGCGCTGGGGCTATCGCCTCGCCACCGACACCGGCATCGATGCGGCGGCCGCGCTCGAGGCTGCGCTGCAGTCGGAGAACCTCTTGATCGGCTGCGATCTGGCGCTCGTCGCCGGACGCAGTCTTCGTCCCGAGCCGACGCCCGCCCAGTGCGCGGCGCTGATCGAGCGCTGCGAACCGGAAGGCCTGCGCGAGCAACTCGGTCCACTGTATGCCTTGCAGGCTTGGCTGCTGGCCCGCGCCGGCGACACGCCGGCCACCGATGCGAGCGCCGCCCGCGCCGGGCTCGTGCTCGAGCAGGCGGGCATGGGCGCCGTGACTGCCCTATGCGGCTTCTGGCTGGCGCGGGCGTCGCGGGCCCTGGATCGGCCGGCAGACGCGGCACGACATGCGCAACGAGCCGCGGCCTGGCTGCTGGAGCGTGCCGAGTCTTCGGTTCCCGGCGAATTCCGCGACACCTTCCTGCACCGCCATCCGGTGCACCGCGAGCTGCTGGCCGGGCCGGGCTGAGCCTGGCTACGCGGCGGGCACCACGTAGCGCAGGATCGCCACGTAGTGGGCCACGCTGCCGGCGATCACGAACAGGTGCCACACGCCGTGCGCGTGCGCGACGCGGGCGTCGAGCGCATAGAAGACGATACCGATCGTGTAGCACAGGCCGCCCGCCGCGACCCAGGCGAAACCGGCCATCCCCAGCGCCTTCATGAGGGGGCCCAGCGCCACCACAACGACCCAGCCCATCAGGACGTAGATCACGACCGAGAGGACCCGCGCTTCGTTCTTCGGCCACAGCTCCTGCAGGCCGCCGAGCACCGCGAGCCCCCACACCACCCCGAGCAGCGACCAGCCCCAGGGGCCGCGCAGCGAGACCAGGCAGAACGGCGTGTAGCTTCCGGCGATGAGCAGATAGATGCTCTGATGGTCGAGCTCGCGCAGGACGTTCTTGGCGCGGCCGCGCAGGCTGTGGTAGAGCACGGAGAAGGTGTAGAGCAGCACGAGCGTCAGGCCGTAGATCGAGACGCCGACCACCCTCCAGGGATCGCCGCCCACCGCCGCCAGTACGATGAGCACGACGCTCCCAACGAGGGCCAGAACGGCGCCGACCCCATGCGTCAGCGCGTTGAACTTCTCTCCGTCGTACACGAGCTCAGGCGCTCTTGCGCGCCGCCAGGATCGAGGCCGGATCGTCGCTGATGATTCCCTGTACGCCTTGGCTCCACAGCCGCAGCGCGTCAGCGGGGTCGTTGACGGTCCAGACATGGATCACGGTACCGCTGTCGCGCACGGCGCGCGCCAGCGCGGCGATGGGCACCGGGATGCCGTGCCAGAGCGGCGGGATGCACAGCGCCTGAAAGGGCTGCGGGCCGACGCGCCGTCGCACCAGTGCCGGCAGCAGCAGCCGGGCGACATCGGGCGTGCTCGCACCGAGGGCAAAGCCGGCGCCGCGCAGCGGGCGCGTCGCGTCGGGGTCGAAGCCGGCGACGATGACGCGCTGCGCGATGCCGTGGCGACGGATCGCGGCCTTGACGAGCTCGGTCGCCGCCGGCGTCTTCAGCTCGACGATGCAGGGCAGCTCGCGCGGCAGCGCCTCGATGAGCTCGTCGAAGGTGGAGAGGTGCACGCCGCGCCCTCGCCACGGGAAGGTGCGTCCCTCGTCGCGGGTGAACCTGGCGCCGGCGTCGAAGGCCCTGAGCTCGGCCACGGTACGCAGGGCGACCGGTCCGCTGCCGTCGGTGGTCCGCTCGAGCGTCTCGTCGTGCATCACGACGAGAGTGCCGTCACGGGAGACGCGCAGATCGAACTCCACGGCGTCGACGCCGAGCGCCACTGCCTCGAGGAACGACTCGAGGGTGTTCTCCGGTGCATGGGCGCGATTGCCGCGATGGCCGATGACCGGCCGGGCCTGGGGATCGAGAAGGATCATGGAATCGGGGGACGAACGACGAGGCCGACTTTAGGCCGGAGAGTTTGAAACCGACTTGAGCTGAGTCACCCGGAAGACGGGATCGGAGGAATAGAGTGCCGTCGGGACCCGGCTCGAGTCGCGCTCGACAGCGGCCCGGGACCGGCGAACCTCGAAGCCGCAACAGGAATCGTTGAATGACCGAATCGCGTCCCTGGAGCCGTTTCTACGGCACCGTGCCGGCCTCGCTCGACTATCCCGAGGCGACCCTCTACGAGGCGCTGGCAGCGACCGCCCGGCGCGTGCCCGCCGCGATCGCCTGGGACTTCTACGGCACGTGCTCCAACTACCGCTCGCTGCTCGCGCAGGTCGATCGCTGCGCCGCAGCGCTGGCCGGCGCGGGGCTCGGCGCCGGCGACCGCTTCCTGATCTCGATGCCGACCTCGCCCCAGGGCGTGATCGCGTTCTACGCCGCGATCCGCATCGGCGCGCTCCCGGCGCTGATCCACCCGCTCTCGACCGCGCCCGAGATCACGCACTTTCTCGACGCGACCGGGGCGCGCATCGCCCTGACGCTCGACGCCTTCTACGCGCCGCTCGCGGCGGCGGCGCCACGACAACCCCTCGAGACGATCATCCTGGCGCGCATCGCGGACTACCTGTCGCCCTTGAAGAAGTTCGGCTTCTGGCTGACCAAGGGCCGCAAGATCGCGAAGGTTCCGGCCGATCCCCGGGTCCGGTGGTGGGGCCCCCTCATGGCGGCAGCGTCGGGCGGAGCCGCCGTCGCCGCCGCGAGCACGCACGACCCCGCAGCGATCCTGTTCTCGGGAGGCACGACCGGCCGGCCCAAGGGCATTCTTCTCTCGCACCGCAACTTCATCGCCGAAGGCATGGGCTGCGCCGCCTGGTGCGCGATGGACGAGCACGACGCCATCCTCGCCATCCTGCCGATCTTCCACGGCTTCGGCCTCGGCGTGTGCGTGAACGCCGCCTTCATGGCCGGCGGCAAGTCGATCCTCGTGCCGCAGTTCAGCGCCGAGATCGTCGCCAAGCTCCTGCGCAGCGAGCGGCCGAACGTCCTCGTCGGCGTGCCGACGCTCTTCGACGCGCTGAGCAAGGACCCGTCGCTCGCGAAGGCCGACCTGTCGTGCCTGACCGCGTGCTTCTGCGGCGCCGACACTTTGCCGCGTGCCGTCAAGGAGCGATTCGAAAAGCTCGTGGCGGAGCGCGGCGGCAAGGTCAAGCTGCTCGAAGGTTACGGGCTCACCGAGGCGGTCAGCGGCATCATGGCGATGCCGATCGGCGAATACCGTGAGGGCTCGATCGGCATTCCGTTCCCGGACATGCTGGCGACGATCTGCGCGCCCGGCAGCATCGACGAGGTGGCCGTCGGCCAGGAAGGCGAGATCTGCATCGCCGGCCCGGCCGTCATGCTGGGTTACCTCGACGACCCCGGGGCCAACGCCGAGACGCTGCGCGTGCACGCCGACGGCCGCACCTGGCTGCACACCGGCGACCTGGGCCGCATGGACGGCGACGGCTTCTTCTACTTCTCGGTCCGACTGAAACGCATGATCAAGTCGTCCGGATTCAACGTCTATCCGGCGCAGGTCGAGGCGGCGATGCGCGAGCATCCGCAGGTGGCCGAGGTCTGCGTGATCGGCGTCCCCGACCCCGTGCAGGTCGAGCGCGTCGTCGCCTACGTCGTGCTGCGCGAGCCGTCGCGGGCGGGGCCGCAAATGGAAGAGGCGCTGATCGCGTCCTGCCGCGAGCGCCTGATCAAGTGGTCGTGCCCGCGCGAGGTCGCTTTCGTCGAGGCGCTGCCGCAGACCAAGGTCGGCAAGGTCGACTACCGGGCGCTGGAACGACGCCACGCCGAAGCGGCAGCGACACGGGAGCACGCCTGACATGGATGAGACCGGCATCCCGGCGCACGGCGGCGAGCGCGTCGCGGCGGCCCTCGCCGCGAACGAGGTGCGCTTCATCTTCACGCTGTGCGGCGGACACATCTCGCCGATCCTGGTCGCCGCCAAGGCGCGCGGCATCCGCATCATCGACACGCGCGACGAGGCGACCGCGGTGTTCGCCGCCGACGCGGTGGCGCGGCTCACGGGAACGACCGGCGTCGCGGCGGTGACCGCGGGTCCGGGTCTCACCAACACGATCACGGCGCTGAAGAACGCGCAGCTCGCGCAATCGCCGCTGCTGTTGCTCGGCGGCGCGGCGCCGACGGCCTTGCAGGGCCGCGGCGCGCTGCAGGACATCGCCCAGAAGCCGCTTATCGCGCCGCACGTGAAATGGCTGAAGCAGGTGCGTCGCGTCGCCGACCTCGGCGGCGCGGTCGAGCAGGCGCTCGCCATCGCGCGCGAGGGCGTTCCCGGGCCGACCTTCGTCGAGTGCCCGGTCGACCTTCTCTACGACGAGAAGCTGATTCGCGGCTGGTATGCCGATGCGGCGGGCAAGGGCACGGCCATCGCCGACCGGTTGCTGAGGTGGTACCTCGAGCGCCACGCCGCCAGGATGTTCGCGGGCAGCGCGGGCGCGTATGCGCCGGTGCCGCGCGCCGTGCGCGTTGCGCAGGCGAGCGAGGGCGCTCTCGCGAAGGCCGCCGCGGCTCTCGCGAAGGCCGAGCGACCGTTGCTCGTGATCGGCAGCCAGTCGCTCGTCGAAGCGTCCGAGGCGGCGACGCTGGCCGCTGCGGTCGAGCGCCTGGGCGTTCCGGTCTATCTCTCGGGAATGGCGCGCGGGCTGCTCGGCCGCGACGCCGCCCTGCAGATGCGCCACGCGCGCCGCCAGGCGTTGCGCGAATCCGATTGCGTGCTGCTCGCCGGCGTGCCGTGCGACTTTCGCCTCGACTACGGTCGCCACGTGCGCCGCGCCGCGACGCTGATCGCGGCGAACCGCAGCACCCGCGACGCGCGGCTGAACCGCAAGGCGACGATCGAGGCGATCGGCGACGCCGGGAGCTTCATCGTGGCGCTGGCCGATCGTGTCGGCGAAGGCGCGCAGCGTCCCGAGTGGATCGCCGCTCTCGACCAGCGCGACGCCGCGCGCGAGGCCGAGATCGACGCCCAGGGCGAGCGAGCCGGCGAGCACGTGAACCCGGTAGGGTTCCTGCGCGCGCTCGACCGCGCCGCCGGCGACGCCGCCGTCTTCGTCGCCGACGGCGGCGATTTCGTCGCGACCGCGTCGTACATCCTGCGACCGCGCGGCCCGCTCGCCTGGCTCGACCCGGGCGCGTTCGGCACGTTGGGCGTCGGTGCCGGATTCGCGCTCGGCGCCGCGGCCGTGCGGCCCGGCTCCCAGGTTTGGCTGCTCTGGGGCGACGGCGCGTGCGGCTACGGTATCGCCGAATTCGACACGTTCGTGCGCCACGGCATCGCCGTCATCGCCGTGGTCGGCAACGACGCGGGCTGGACGCAGATCGCCAGGGAGCAGGTGAAGATGTTCGGCGACGACGTCGGCACGGTGCTCGCGCGGACGGCGTACCACGAGGTCGCGCGCGGCTTCGGCGCCGAGGGGCTGGAGATCCGCAGCGATGCCGAGGTCGCGGCCGTGCTGGCGCAGGCGCAGGCTCTCGCCGCCGCCGGCCGCCCCGTTCTCGTCAACGTCTGGCTCGACAAGACCGAGTTCCGCGAAGGCTCCATCTCGATGTGAGGCGCGCCGGCACGAGGGACGGCCGCGCTGCCGTTCAGGGACGGACCGCGGGCGTCTCGATGCGCATTCCGGCGGCGCGTTGCGCCAGATAGAGCGCGAGCTCGGTCATCTCGGGCGAGCCGAAGGCGAACGGCTCGGCGCGCACCCCGCTCATGCAGTTGCGCAGCCGCCGCTCCAGCGATCCCATGCCCTGCCATTCGAGACGATAGATCGGGTACCCGGTCGGGTGCGCCTGCGGAATGACGCTGCCGCCCACGCGCTGCCCGGCGTTGTCGGCGTGGCACTGCGCGCAGGCGAAATTCAGCTGCCCCATGCGCTGCTCGAACCATTGCCGGCCGCGCTCGCGATAGGGCTCCAATCGCGGGTCGTCGGGCGGCGCGATCGGCAGGCCGCGCGACTGCAGCGCCACGTAGCTCTCGAGGCTCAGCAGCTCGCGGCTTTCCGGCGGCGGGGCGAGCGCCCACTGGTTGCGCTGCTTGCAGATGACGATCCGCCGGGCCAGCGTCAGCGGCAGGCCTTCGCGCGCGTCGTACGCGGGGTAGCGCGCCGCGACGCCGCGCATGCTCACCGTCGCGTCGCCGTGGCAGCTGGCGCACGACTTGTCGCGGACGCCGATCTTCATGTTCCACACGGTCTCGCCGTCCTGCACCCACAGCATGCCGGGGTTTTGCATGTCGTCGCGCTGCATCGCCTGCGTCCCCGGGCTCATGAAGTCGAAACCGGAGCGACGCGCGTCGTCGGCCGACGCCACCGATGCGATCGCTACCGCCCACAGCAGGAGCAGGGAACGCTTCATGTCACGGCGATCGTTCGCGTCTCCGTCTGCGCGAAGCCGTTGTCGCCTTCCCACGTGAACTGCAGCGCGCCGCTGTCGATGGCGAGGATCTGGAAGGCGATGAAGGGGTTGGCGGCGATGGCCGGGTAGAGCTCGGCGCTGAACACCACCTCGCCGCCGTAGCGGCAGCTGAAGCTGCGGATGATGTCGCGGTCCAGGCGCTTCCCGTCCGGGCCGGTGCGATAGCCCGACTCCATGACATGCGCGATCAGCGTGCGGATCTCGACGACGTCGCCGCGCTTCGCGGTGGCCGGTACGTCGATCAGCGTGCGCGCCATGTCACTCGATGCATCCCGCCAGCGTCACGATCACGTAGACGCTGGTCGACCAGTACGAGCCGTCGCTCATCCGCGCCACGGCGACGAGCGTCTGCGAGTTGGCCAGGCGTATCCGCGTCGACACGCTCGCCCGCCCGCTGCGCGGCGTGAAGTGGAAGATCGCCACGTCGCGTTGCGGATTGCGCTCGTTGAAGATCGCGATGGCGCTGACGTGGTCCGCTGCCGTCATCGGACTCTCGGCGCTGACCCCCAGCGGGACGGTGTTGCCGTTTTCGACCAGCGGCGCGACGTCGAGGCGGACCCGCCCCTGTTGCAGCGTCTGGCCGCCGGTGAACTCGCGCACGGCGGCCTGGAGATCCTCGGAGGCCGCCGCAGCCGGGCGCGGCACGACGACGCACCAGGCGGCGCCCGCGAACAGCAACTGACGGCGTTCCACGAAGGAGACCTTAGCTCAATCGCGCAAGGTGCGCAGGAACGCGATCACATCCTCGATCTGCTGCGCCTCGAGGACCGGCTGATTGGCCCATGCCGGCCCGACGCGCTCCAGGCCCTCGATGCGGTAGTACGACGGCATGATCGTCGCCGGGTTGAGGCGCCGCGCATCGACGATGCGCAGGCGCAGCTGCCCGTCGCTCCAGCGCGCGCCGGCGCCGGCGAGGTCGGGAGCGAGCGAGCCTTGCGCTTCCTCGGGAAACGGGCCGCGGTGGCAGAGCAGGCACAGGCCGATGTAGCGGTCGGCGACGATGCGTCGCCCGCGCGCCGCGTCGCCGGGCGTGCTCGTCAACGGCTGCGGAATCGCGTCGCCGACGATCCGGTACTCGCGCAGGCCGCGGACCGGTTGCGCCGCCGCCAACGAGCCGGCAAGGCACAGGACCGCTGCCGCTGCCGCATTGCACCGCCGGCGTCGCTGTCGGGTGCGCGTCAAGCTTGCTTGAGGCTGTGATTCTTCAACGGCAGATCGCGGATCCGCTGGCCGGTCGCGGCGTAGATGGCGTTCAGCACCGCCGGCGCGGCGACCGCGATCGTCGGCTCGCCGACGCCGCCCCAGAAGCCCCCGGACGGCATCACGATCGCCTCGACCGCCGGCATCTCGTCGAGGAGCAGCACCGGGTAGGTGTGGAAGTTCGTCTGCTCGACGCGACCGTCCTTCAGCGTGATGCCGCCGTACAGCGCGCCCGACAGGCCGTAGACGAACGAGCCCTCGACCTGCGCCGCGATCTGCTGCGGATTGACGGCGTGGCCCGGGTCGGTCGCGGCGACGATGCGGTGCATGCGCAGCTTTCCGTCCTTGCTCACCGACACCTCGGCACAAGCGGCGACATAGCTGGCAAAGCCCATGATCTGCGCCAGCCCGCGGAAGCGGCCCTGGGGCGCCGGCTGGTCCCAGCCGATCCGTTCGGCGACGGCATCGAGCACAGCGCGATGCTTGGGCGACTTCGCGAGGAGCTTCCTCCGCAGCGCGAGCGGATCCTGGCCGGTCGCATGCGCGATCTCGTCGATGAAGCACTCGACGTAGATCGCGTTCTGGTTGAGGTTGACGCCGCGCCAGAAGCCCGGCCGCACCGGCGGGTTGCGCATGGCGTGATCGATCAGGAGATTCGGGATCGCGTAGCCGAAGACGCCCTCGGCGCCGCCCGGGTTGAGGCCCTGGAAGGTCACGGGGTCGCGACCGTTCTGCAGGTTCTGCGGCAACAGCGCGGCGACGATCGACTGCCCCGAGATGCGCATGTGCAGTCCCGTGATGTTGCCCTGCGCGTCGAGACCGGCGCTGAGCTTGCACTGCGTGATCGGGTGATAGAAGCCGTGCTGCATGTCTTCTTCGCGCGTCCACACGAGCTTGACCGGCGTTCCCGGCATGTCCCTGGCGATCGCGACCGCCTGGCGGATCCAGTCGGTCTGGCCGCGCCGGCCGAAGCCGCCGCCGAGCAGCTGCTTGTAGACGTCGCATTTGGCCGCCGGCAGGCCCGACGCCTCGATCGTCGCGGCGAGCGCCGCCTCGCCGTTCTGCGTCGGCGTCCAGACCTCGC
>DATMGW010000236.1:0-2352 GCA_035555295.1 Caldimonas sp. | reverse complement strand
CGCCCGCAAGGCGCAAAGCGCAGCCGTAGCGGTTGCTACGGCGAGCATTTGCAACGCCGCCCGGCGGCCTGCGCCACACCGGCGCGAGCCCTCCCGTTGTGTGAGCAGGCCCTAGCGCGCTCGCGGCATCGGCAGCAGGCTCTTCGATGAAAGCGCCGGTCATCCCCATCCTTGCCGACGCATCGCCCGGGCCCTCCGTCTCGCTCTACGTCAGCGAGGACAAGATCCAGCCGCGATCGGTGCACGGCTGGTTCGCGACGTGGCGCTGGGCGCTCGTCTGGCTGACCCAGATCCTTTTCTACGGGCTACCCTGGCTGCAATGGAACGGGCGCCAGGCCGTGCTCCTCGACCTGGCGGCACGCCGCTTCTACATCTTCGGCACCGTGCTCCTGCCGCAGGACGTCATCTACCTGTCCGGGCTGCTCATCCTCTCGGCGTACAGCCTGTTCCTCTTCACCGCGGTGTTCGGGCGGCTGTGGTGCGGCTTTGCCTGCCCGCAGACCGTCTACACCGAGATCTTCATGTGGGTGGAGCGACGCTTCGAAGGCGATCGCCCGGCGCGAATCCGGCTCGACGCCGCACCCTGGTCGCTCGCCAAGCTCGGCAAGCGCGGCGGCAAACAGGTCGTTTGGCTGGCGATCGGCCTGTGGACCGGGTTCACCTTCGTCGCCTACTTCACGCCGGCGCGCATGCTGGTCGGCGAGACCTTGAGCCTGACGGTCGGCCCGTGGGAGGGCTTCTGGATGCTCTTCTATGGCCTGGCGACGTACGGCAACGCCGGCTACATGCGCGAGCAGGTCTGCAAGTACATGTGCCCCTACGCGCGCTTCCAGAGCGCGATGTTCGACCGCGACACGCTCGTCATCAGCTATGACACCGTGCGCGGCGAGCCGCGCGGCTCGCGCCCGCGCGGCAGCGACGCGCGCGCCCTCGGCAAGGGTGACTGCATCGACTGCAACCTGTGCGTGCAGGTCTGCCCGACGGGCATCGACATTCGCAAAGGCCTGCAGTACGAGTGCATCGGCTGCGCCGCCTGCATCGACGCCTGCGACGGCATCATGGACAAGATGGGCTCGCCGCACGGCCTGATCCGCTACGCGACGCAGAACGGCATGGCCAACCGCTGGTCGCAACGGACGATCTGGAAGCGCGTCGCGCGGCCGCGCATCCTCGTCTATGCCGGGGTCCTCGTCGCCATCGGAACGGCGTTCGTCGTGACGCTGGCGATGCGGCCTGCGTTTCGCGCCGACATCGTCCGCGATCGCGGCGCGCTGGCACGCGAGGTCGGCGCCGGTCGCATCGAGAACGTCTACCGGGTCCAGCTCATGAACGCGACCGAGCAGAACGAGCGCCTGCACATCGGCGTCGAGGGCCTGCCGGGAGCGGTGCTGGCGGCCGGGTCCGACGTCGACCTCGGGCCGACCGAAGCGCGCTGGGTTCCGCTGGCCGTGCAGATCCCGCCGGAAAGCGCCGGCGCGCTGGGGCCGGGAGTCCATCCGCTCCACTTCCGGATCGCGCTGCTCGCGCCGGTGTCGGGCGGCTCCGAACCCACGGTGCTCGCCGAGCGCCAGGAAAAATCGACCTTCGTCATCCCGCGTTGAGGAGCCCGCTTCATGACTATTGCCACGAGTGACCCGCGTCCTTCCGAGACCTCGAGAGGTGCGCCCGTGCATGGAGCGGCTTGGTGGCGCTTCGGCATGGTCTGGTTCGCGCTCTCGGGGCCGGCCATCGTCGTCGTCGCCGGGTTCGTGACCCTGGCGATCTGCATCAAGTACCCCGACGTCGAGCTGCACGAAGCGCCGCCGGTCGCGGTCGTGCGAACGCCGACGGCGAACCCGGTCTCGTCGGCGACGTGGCAGCCCGGCGAGGCGGCGACGGTCTCGGGACACTGAAGGAGCAAAGCGTGCGGCAACGCTTCCTGCGCATCCTCTGGCCGGCATTTCTGATGTCGGGCGCGCTCGAAGGGATGGTCTTCGCCGTCGTCGATCCGCACCAGATGCGCTGGTTCGGCGGGCCGCTCATCGGCTGGGAGCCGCTGACGATCTACTCGCTCACCTTCCTGATCTTCTGGTCGGTCATCGCCACGTCGGGAGCTCTGACGACCTTGCTCACGCTGACGGCCGAGGAAGTCAACGCCCTGGGCGAAGACCCGACCGAGGCGGCGGCTCCTCATTCGGGGTCATAGCGTGGACACCGCGCTGATCGTCTCGGCGCTGCTGATGGGGCTGGCCGGCGGGCCGCATTGCGCCGCGATGTGCGGCGCGGCATGCAGCCTGGTCGTCGGACCGCGCGGCGCGGCGCGGCCGCTCGTGGCGTTGCTGGTTGGCCGCCTCGCCGGCTATGCCGCGGCGG
>DATMGW010000235.1:0-2642 GCA_035555295.1 Caldimonas sp. | reverse complement strand
GTCAACGGGCCGCGCGTCGTGTCGCCGCCGATCAGCTCGCAGGCGTGCCGGTCGGCCAGCGCGTAGAGGCCGCGCGCGAACGGCGCGAGAAACGATTCGTCGGCCTCGGGCAGGGCGAGCGAAAGCGTGAAGGCGACCGGCCGGGCGGCGCAGGCGGCGAGGTCGCTGAGGTTGACGGCAAGCGCCTTGTGGCCCAAGCGATCCGGCGCGACCGTCGAGACGAAGTGGCGGCCTTCGACGAGCATGTCGCTCGAGACGGCCAGCAACGTACCCGGGGTCGGCGCGAGCAGGGCGCAGTCGTCGCCGACGCCGAGGACGGCCCGGCGGGCAGGCCGCGTGAAGAAGCGTTCGATGAGCTCGAATTCGCCGAGATGGGCCATGGTCGAGCGGCGATCATAGGCGCGGCTCGTCGAGCGTCGCGTCGCACGCTCCGGGGAAAATATCGGGTCCGGGCGCGGCCCAGTCTGCAATGATGACCGCCCGCGCCACCCGCCCGCCTGCCGATCCGAGACCACCGATGCCCACGTCGCCCTCCCAACAACGCGCTGCCGAATTGCGCCGCGCCGCGCTCGACTATCACGAGTTCCCGACGCCGGGCAAGGTCGCCATCGCCGCGACCAAGCAGCTCGTCAACCAGCACGATCTGGCCCTGGCCTACTCGCCCGGCGTCGCTGCGGCGTGCGAGGAGATCGTCGCCGACCCGGCCAACGCCTTTCGCTACACCTCGCGCGGCAACCTCGTCGCCGTCATCACCAACGGCACGGCGGTGCTCGGCCTCGGCGACATCGGGCCGCTGGCGGCCAAGCCGGTGATGGAAGGCAAGGGCGTCCTCTTCAAGAAGTTCGCCGGCATCGACGTCTTCGACATCGAGGTCAAGGAGAAGAATCTCGACAAGCTGATCGACCTGATTGCCGCGCTGGAGCCAACCTTCGGCGGCATCAACCTCGAAGACATCAAGGCGCCCGACTGCTTCTACGTCGAGCGGGCCCTGCGCTCGCGGATGCAGATCCCGGTCTTCCACGACGACCAGCACGGCACGGCAATCGTCGTCGGCGCGGGCGTGCTCAATGCGCTCAAGGTCAGCGGCAAGAAGATCGACGAGGTCAAGCTCGTCACCTCGGGCGCGGGCGCAGCGGCGCTCGCCTGCCTGGGCCTGCTCGTCAAGCTCGGCGTACCGCGCGAAAACATCTGGGTGACCGACCTGGCCGGCGTCGTCTACGAAGGACGCACCGAGCTGATGGACGAGGACAAGATCGTCTACGCACAAAAGACCGCTGAGCGCACGCTCGCCGAGGTGATGAAGGGCGCCGACATCTTCCTCGGGCTGTCCGCGGCAGGGGTGCTCAAGCCCGAGATGGTGGCGACGATGCGCGCGCAGCCGATCATCTTCGCACTCGCCAATCCGTCGCCTGAAATCCTGCCCGAAGAAGTCCACGCGGTGCGCAACGACGCCATCGTCGCCACCGGCCGCACCGACTACCCGAACCAGATCAACAACGTCCTGTGCTTTCCCTACATCTTCCGCGGCGCCCTCGATAGCGGAGCGACGACGATCACGGTCGAAATGGAAATCGCCGCCGTGCACGCGATCGCCGAGCTGGCACAGGCGGAGCAGAACGAGGTCGTGACCGCCGCCTACGCGGGAGCGACGCTCAGCTTCGGCCGCGAATACCTGATTCCCAAGCCCTTCGACCCGCGCCTGATGATGCGCATCGCCCCGGCGGTAGCCAAGGCCGCCGCCGAATCCGGCGTCGCGGCGCGGCCGATCGCCGACTTGAACCTCTATCGCGAAAAGCTGCAGACCTTCGTCTACGCATCGGGAACGGCGATGCGGCCGATCTTCAGCCTGGCGAAGGTGGCGCTGAGGAAACGCATCGCCTTCGCCGAGGGCGAGGAAGAGCGCGTGCTGCGGGCGGTGCAGGTCGTCGTCGACGAGAACCTGGCGCGACCGACGCTGATCGGCCGGCCGGAGGTGATCGCGCAACGCATCGCCAAGTTCGGCCTGCGCCTGGTCGCCGAGCGCGACTACGACCTCGTCAACACGGAGAACGACCGCCGCTATCGCGGCTACTGGCAGACCTACCACGAGCTCACGGCGCGAAAGGGCGTGACGGTGCAGCTCGCGAAGATCGAGATGCGGCGACGCCTGACGCTGATCGCCTCGATGCTGCTGCGGACCGGCGAGGTCGACGGGATGCTTTGCGGCACCTGGGGCTCGACCTCGATGCACCTGCAGTACGTGGACCAGGTGATCGGCCTGCGCGAAGGCGCCAAGACGTACGCCTGCATGAACGGCCTGATCCTGCCCGGCCGGCAGGTGATGCTCGTCGATACGCACGTCAACTACGACCCGACGGCCGAGCAGCTCGCCGAGATCGCGGTCATGGCGGCCGAGGAAATGATGCGCTTCGGCCTGCGCCCCAAGGCGGCGCTGCTCTCGCACAGCAACTATGGCTCGAGCAATCACCCTTCGGCGGTGAAGATGCGCGAAGCGCTCGCCCTGCTGCGGGCCCACGCGGCGTGGCTCGAAGTCGACGGCGAGATGCACGGCGACACGGCCCTCGATGCCCCTTACCGGCACGACATCATGCCGTCGAGCCCGCTCGTCGGTGAGGCCAACCTGCTCGTCCTGCCCAACATCG
>DATMGW010000234.1:0-3163 GCA_035555295.1 Caldimonas sp. | reverse complement strand
CGGCCGTCCTGCCCGAGCCGACGCTGACCCCGCCGCAGCTCGGCGACGGCGCTCCCGGCTGGTGGAGCTCGCCGGCCAAGGACGCGGCGCTGGCGGCGTTCAACGCCGAGACCGACATGAAGAAGCGCGGTGCCTTGTGGGGCAACATCCAGTCGGTCGTCTATACCGAAGTGCCCTACATCCGGGTCGGCAACTTCAACAGCGTGACAGCGCGGTCGGCCAAGCTCGACGGCTACGTGGCCATGCCGTGGCCGTTCTTCTGGAACACCGGATTGCAGAAGTGAGACCTCTACGCCCGCTTTGAATCCGGCGAACGGGTGCGCTGGGAGCATTCGTCGCGGTCCGCCGGGATGAGGCGGTACCTGGCGTCGCGCTTTGCCGGCATGGCGGTCGTAATGCTGCTGGTCGCCACGCTGGTGTTCTTCATCACCCGCCTGGCTCCGGGAGATCCCGCTGCAGTGATGCTGGGCGAGCAGGCGACCGCCGCCGACATCGCCCAGCTGCGCGCGTCGTACGGTCTCGACAAGCCGCTGCCGGTGCAGTTCATCTACTGGCTCGGCGAGCTGGCACGCGGCAACCTCGGCCAGTCGATCTTCCTGCAGCGTCCGGTGACGCAGGCCCTCTGGGAACGCGCCGAGCCAACGCTCTTCCTGACGCTGTTCTCGATCACCATCGCGACCGCGATCGGCGTCCCGTGCGGGATCGTCTCGGCGGTCTGGCGCGGCCGCGCGATCGACCAGGTCTTCTCCGGATTCGCGATGCTCGGCGCGAGCATCCCGAGCTTCTGGTTCGGACTGATCCTGATGCAGATCTTCGCCGTCGGCCTCGGCTGGTTTCCGGTCGCGGGCTACGGCGACCCCGGCGTGCCGATCTCCGATCGACTGCATCACCTGGTGCTGCCGGCGATCGTCCTGGGCGTCGTCAACTCGGCACTGATCCTGCGCTTCACGCGCGCCAGCATGCTCGACGTGCTCGGGGAAGACCACATCCGCACGGCTCGCGCCAAGGGCGCCTCGGAAGCGAGGGTGGTCCTGCACCATGCGTTGCGCAATGCGCTGATTCCGGTCGTCACCGTCCTCGGCCTGACCTTCGCGCTGCTGATCGGCGGCGCGATCGTCACGGAAACGGTGTTCGGCCTGCCCGGGATCGGCAACCTGGTTGTCTCCGCGGTGCTGCGCCGCGACTATCCCGTCATCCAGGGTGCCTTGCTCGTGATCGCCGGGCTCTACGTGCTGATCAACCTGGCGATCGACCTCCTGTACCTGGTCATCGATCCACGCGTCACGTACTAGCGCACGAGTCGCGATGAGCGCTGCCCTTTACGCCAAGCTGTTCCGGCGCAAGCTCGTGCTGGCGGGCGCGATCATTCTGGGCGGCGTCGTGCTGCTGGCGCTCTTCGCGCCGTGGATCACGCCCTACGACCCGATGGCGCTGAAGATCCTCGACCGGCTGCAAAGCCCGCGCGCGGCGCACTGGTTCGGCACCGACGAGCTCGGCCGCGACGTGTTCTCGCGGGTGATCTTCGGCGCGCGCTACTCGCTCCTGATCGGCGCGATGGTGGTGCTCGTCTCGACCCTTTGCGGCGTCCTGCTCGGCCTCGCCGCAGGGTTCTTCCGCCGCCTCGACGGGCCGATCATGCGGCTTGTCGACGCGATGATGTCGTTCCCCGACATCCTGCTTGCGATCGCCCTGGTCGCCGTGCTGGGCGCGTCGATGAGCAACGTCATCCTGGCGCTGGCGATCGTCTACACGCCGCGCGTCGCCCGCGTCGTTCGCGCTTCGACGCTCGTCGTTCGCGAACTGCTGTTCGTCGAGGCGGCGCGGGCGCTCGGCGTCGCAACCTGGCGCATCCTGTTCATCCACGTCCTGCAGAACATCGCTTCGCCGATCCTGGTCCAGGCGACCTTCATCTTCGCCTACGCGGTGCTCGCCGAAGCGGGGCTCTCGTTTCTCGGCGTCGGCGTGCCGCCCGCGCTGCCGACCTGGGGAACGATGATCTCGAGCGGCCAGCAGTTCGCGCACCAGGCCCTCTGGCTGGTCGTGTTTCCCGGTGTTGCGATCATCCTGTCGGCGCTGTCGCTGCAGATGGTGGGCGACGGCTTTCGCGACCTGCTCGACCCGAAGTTGCGCAAGGCGCTGTGAACATCGCCGCGCCCGCCGTCACGCCGACGCTCGCGCCGGGCCCACTGCTGCGCGTCAGCCATCTGCGCACGCACTTCTCGAGCGACGCCGGCCTGGTCCGCGCCGTCGAGGACGTTTCGCTCACGCTCGACGCGGGACAGACGCTGGCCGTGGTCGGCGAATCCGGCTCCGGCAAGTCGGTGACGAGCCTGTCGATCATGGGATTGATCGCCGATCCGCCCGGGCGCATCGTCGGCGGAGAGATCCTGTTCCGCACGCGCGCCGGTCCGGTCGTGGATCTCGCCCGGCTCCCGGCCAGAGAGCTGCGCAAGCTTCGCGGCCGCGACATCGCGATGATCTTCCAGGAGCCGATGACCAGCCTCAACCCGGTATTCACGATCGGCGAGCAGATCGCCGAGGCGGCGATCCTGCACCTGGGAATGCGCGGTGCCGAGGCGACGCGGCGCGCACTCGAGATGCTCGAACTCGTCGAGATCCCCGCGGCGAGGCAACGCCTCGGCGACTATCCGCACCAGCTCTCGGGAGGGATGCGGCAGCGGGTGATGATCGCGATCGCGCTGGCGTGCAACCCGCTGCTGCTGATTGCCGACGAACCCACGACGGCCCTCGACGTGACGATCCAGGCGCAGATCCTCGCCCTGCTCGACAAGCTGCGCCGCGAGATCGGAATGGCCGTGCTGTTCATCACCCACAACCTGGGAGTCGTCGCCGAGATCGCCGACCGCGTCGCTGTCATGTACGCCGGAAAGGTGGTCGAGGAGGGCGATCTGCGCGCCTTGTTCAAGGCGCCGCGACATCCGTACACGCAGGGCCTGCTCGCCTGTCTGCCGCGCCGCGCGCTCGACACCTTGCTGCCCGGATCGCCGCGCCGGCTGAACGCGATCCCCGGCCAGGTCGCGGGCCCGCACGACCCGTTGCCCGGCTGCGCGTTCGCGCCGCGCTGCCGCCTGGCGTTGCCCGAATGTTCGGCCGCCATGCCGCCGCTGGCCGACATCGCCGCCGGCCGTCGCTCGCGCTGCCT
>DATMGW010000233.1:0-4597 GCA_035555295.1 Caldimonas sp. | reverse complement strand
GCCGATTCACGCCAGGCGTGGCAGCGCCTGGCTGTCGCGCTCGTGCTGATGACGATCGGCAGCAGCGCGATGTACGTCGTCGCCGTCGTCCTGCCGGAGGTGGCCAGGGAGTTCGGCGTGGCGCGCGCCGACGCGTCGTTGCCTTACACCATGCTGATGATCGGTTTCGGCGTCGGCGGCATCCTCATGGGGCGCCTGGCCGACCGGCGCGGCGTGATGCTGCCGATCCTCATCAGCGCCGCCGGGCTGGCCGCGGGCTTCGTCGCCGCCGGCCTGAGCGGCAGCATCACCGGCTTCGCGATCGCCCACGGCGTCCTGCTCGGCCTGCTCGGCAGCTCGGGGACGTTCGCGCCACTCGTAGCCGACACGTCGCTGTGGTTCGTCAGGCGGCGGGGCATCGCCGTCGCCATCTGCGCCAGCGGCAACTACGTCGCCGGAGCGATCTGGCCGCCGGTCGTCCAGCACTTCGTCGAGACAGTCGGCTGGCGCCACACCTACATCGGCCTCGGCGTCTTCTGCGCCTTGACGATGCCGGCGCTCGGCCTGCTCATGCGCGCCCGTCCGCCGGCGCTCGCCGCGGCACCTTCTTCGCCGGTGCGCGGCGCCGTGCCGTCGACGCGGCCGTTCGGCCTGTCGATGAACGCGGCGCAGACGCTGCTGTGCATCGCCGGCGTCTCCTGCTGCGTCGCCATGTCGATGCCGCAGGTGCACATCGTCGCCTATTGCGCCGACCTCGGCTACGGTGCGGCGCGCGGCGCGCGGATGCTGTCGCTCATGCTCGCCTGCGGCATCGTCAGCCGGCTGGTCTCGGGCGTCATCTGCGATCGCATCGGCGGGCTGCGCACGCTGCTGCTCGGGTCGGTCCTCCAGGGCGTGGCGCTGCTCCTCTTTCTCCCCTTCGATTCGCTCGCGTCGCTGTACGTCATCGCCGCGCTGTTCGGCCTGTTCCAGGGCGGCATCGTTCCGTCGTACGCGATCATCGTGCGCGAGCATTTCCCGCCTGCCGAGGCGGGGGCGCGCGTCGGCACGGTGCTCATGTGCACGCTGTTCGGCATGGCGCTCGGCGGCTGGATGTCGGGCAAGGTGTTCGACCTGACCGGCTCGTACCACGCCGCTTTCCTCAACGGCATCGCCTGGAACGCGCTGAACGTCTCGATCGCCCTGTTCCTGCTCGGCCGCACGCGCGGCTGGATCGGCCGGCGCGCGGTCGGGGCTTGAGCCGGCGCGGCGCGGTGATTCATGGCCATCCTCGTCGGCACCGCATCGTGGACGGACAAGACGCTCGTCGCCTGCGGGCGCTTCTATCCGAAGGAGGTGAAATCGGCGGAGGCGCGGCTGCGTTTCTACGCGTCGCAGTTCCCGATCGTCGAGGTGGATTCGAGCTACTACGCGATGCCGGCGCCGGCGACGGCGCAGCTCTGGGCCGAGCGGACGCCGGAAGGCTTCGTCATGAACGTGAAGGCGTTTCGCCTCTTCACCGGGCACCAGACCTCGCCCACGGTATTGCACCGCGACCTCCAGCTCGCGCACGGCGCGTCGCTCGCGCCGAGCTTCTTCTACCGCGACCTGCCGCGTGAGCTGATCGACGAGCTGTGGCGGCGCTTTCGCGAAGCGTTGCTGCCGCTGCAGGCGTCCGGGCGCCTGGGTCTCGTCCACTTCCAGTTCCCGCCCTGGCTGACCTGCACGCCGGCCGGGCGCTCGCACGTCGAGCACTGCGTGCAGCGGATGAGCGGGTTCGATCTGGGTGTCGAGTTTCGCCACAAGAGCTGGTTCGATGGCGCGGCGCGGCAGCGCGAGACGCTCGATGCGCTGCGCGGGCTCGGCGTCGCCCATACGGTGGTCGACGGGCCGCAGGGCTTTTCGAACAGCGTTCCGGCGCTGTGGGAGGCGACGAATCCGCGCTTCGCGCTGCTGCGCCTGCACGGCCGCAATGCCGCGACGTGGAACGTCAAGGGGTCGACTTCCGCATCCGACCGTTTCAACTACGACTATTCCGACGCCGAGCTCGCCGAGCTCGTCCCTAGGCTCGATCGGCTTGCCCTGACGGCGATGCAGACGCATGTGATCTTCAACAACAACATGGAAGACCAGGGGCAGCGCAACGCGCGAACGCTCACCGATCTGCTCGCCGCGGCCGGCCTGGGCCCCTGAGCGCGCGCGACTCGGTGCTGCGGCCCATGCGCCGCGTCGCGGCTTCGGCCCCGGGCGATACCTCATGGCGCCTTCGACCGCGCGCCCGCAGAATGACTTGCGGTCGTGCAGCCCCGCCGGTTCCGGATGGCGCCGCCGCGACCCGACGATGCGACCAAGAGGAGACGACGATGGCGATCACGAGACGCGAATGGATGGGCTCGCTGGCGGCGGCCGGCCTGCTGCCGTGGGCCGGGGCGACGCGGGCGCAGACTGGCACGCTGAAGATCTCGCACCAGTTCCCCGGCGGCACGGCGACCGAGGGCGACTTTCGCGATCGCTTGTGCCGCCGCTTTGCCGCTGAGATCGAAAAGCGCAGCAACGGCGCGCTCAAGGCCACCGTCTATCCCGGCTCGTCGCTGATGAAGACGAACTCGCAGTTCTCGGCGATGAGGAAGGGCGCGCTCGACCTGAGCCTGTACCCGCTGCCCTACGCCGGCGGCGAGGTCGCCGAGACCAACATCGGCCTGATGCCGGCGCTGGTGCCGAGCTACGAGGTCGGCGCGATGTGGAAGACCTCCGAGGTCGGCCGCCTGCTGGCGAAGAACCTCGACGAGAAGGGCATCGTCCTGGTCAGCTGGATCTGGCAGGCCGGCGGCGTCGCCAGCCGGGCCACGCCGCTGGTCCAGCCTGAGGACGCCAAGGGCCTCAAGGTGCGCGGCGGCAGCCGCGAGATGGACATGGTCTTGAAGCAGGCGGGCGCCTCGGTGATCTCGCTGCCTTCGAACGAGATCTACGTCGCCATGCAGACCGGCGCGATGGACGCGGCGATGACCTCGTCGACGAGCTTCATCTCCTTCAAGCTCGAGGAGATCGCCAAGAGCCTGACGAGCGGCCGCAACAAGGCCTACTGGTTCATGTTCGAGCCGCTGATGATGTCCAAGGAGGTGTTCGCGAAGCTGCCGAAGGCGCAGCAGGACATCATCATGGCGGTCGGCGCCGAAGAGGAGAAGTTCGCCACCGACGCCGCGCGTGCCGACGACAAGTTCGCCGCCGAGATCTACGCCAAGGCTGGCGCCAAGGTCTTCGACCTCGACGACGCGACGGTGCGCAAGTGGCAGGCGATCGCCCGCGACACGGCCTGGAAGGACTACTCCGAGCGCAGCGAATCCTGCGCCGCGCTGATGAAGGCCGCGTTGAAGCTCGTGTGAGCGGCGCGCCCTCGCCGGCGGCGCAGGCAGGCGCGTCCAGCCTGCCGCCGGCGTCGGCGGCTGCCGGCGTGAGTTACGCCGTCGAACCGGGAACGCCGCGCCTGCTCGTCCCGGTGGCGCGCGCGCTGTCCTTCCTGAATCGCGTCATGGAGGCGATCGGCATGGTCGCCTTGCTCTTCGCTTCGCTCGTCCTCACCTCGAGCGTCCTGTCGCGCTACTTCCTAAAGGCGTCGACCGACTGGCAGGACGAGACGGCGGTCTTTCTCCTCGTCGGCGCGACCTTCCTGTGCGGTGCCTTCGTGCAGTCGATCCGCGGCCACGTCGGCATCGAGGCGATCGCCTCGATCCTGCCGAGGCGCGCCAACGCACTGCGCTGCGCCGCCGTCGACGCGATGTGCCTGGCCTTTTGCGCCCTGTTCGCCTGGAAGTCGTGGACGCTGCTGCGCGACGCCTGGGTCGACGGCCAGACGACGACGTCGTCGTGGGCGCCGCCGCTGTGGATTCCCTACGGCCTGATGGCGCTCGGGATGACCCTGCTCGCGCTGCAGCTGGCAGTGCAGCTCGTCGCCAGCGTGAACCGGCTGCGTCCCGCGGCGCCGGAGGCGCGCTGACTATGTCGATGCTCGCGATCGGCAGCCTCTTCGCCGTGGTGACGATCGTGCTGATGCTGTCGGGCGCGCCGATCGCCTTCGCGCTCGGCAGCGTCGCCGTGCTCTTCATGGCCTTCTTCATGCCGGGCTCGTCGCTCGACACGATCACGCAGAACGTCTACGAGGAGATGGCGAGCATCACCTTGCTGTCGATTCCGCTCTTCATCCTGAAGGGCGCGGCGATCGGCCGCAGCCGCGCCGGCCAGGATCTCTACGCTGCGCTGCACGCGTGGCTGCATGGCGTTCCCGGCGGCCTCGGCATCGCCAACGTCTTCGCCTGCGCCCTGTTCGCGGCGATGGCCGGATCGAGCCCGGCGACCTGCTCGGCGATCGGTTCGGCCGGCATTCCGGAGATGCGCAAGCGCGGCTATTCGCCGGGCTTTGCCGCCGGGATCATCGCCGCCGGCGGAACGCTCGGCATCCTCCTGCCGCCGTCGATCACGATGATCCTCTACGCAGTCGCCGCCGAGCAGTCGCTCGGCCGCCTGTTCCTCGCCGGCATCGGCCCGGGCATGTTGCTGGTCGCGCTGTTCGCCGGCTATGCCGTGCTGCGCTACCAGGCGGAGCACCGCCGGGCCCACGTGGCGTTCGCCGGGCACGGCACGG